>CASFAX010000001.1:0-1310 GCA_949292945.1 uncultured Bacillota bacterium
GATGGTCAGGGTAACTGGTTGACCGCTGTTGCACTGAGCATAGATCCCGGCGCCATAAGGAACTGATGAAATATTGTCGTTTCCCGTGATCGTCGCCCCGTTTAAGGTCAGGGTTGCGGTGTTGGGGTCGTATTTGACAGTCCAATCGTTTTCACTGCCATCTACCAGACTACCTTGTGTTGAACCTGCTTTGAAGTAGGTTGTCGCGTTACCGTTTGTAATCTGGTAATTGCCCACATGCAGTGTCGCAGGGGCATTTTCCGTCGCCAGCGCCGTGGCGGGGAGCATTCCTATGCACAAAGCCATAACACATATCAGGCTCATTATTCGTTTTCTCATCTATTTTCCTCCTCCCTTGCTCCGGTAGCTGCCGGATTTTCCGCTCCAGAGCGCATTTTTTCATTGTGGCATACCCCAAGCAGGGTGCCGGGTGTATGCCGGTAATACCGGCAGGTGCTGCATTCCACGCTTGCCTGCCTGTCGTCTATCATCTCCGCATAGGAGCAGGCGTCTTCAATGGTTAAAAGGATCGGCCGTCCCGACCGCGTGCGGACAGGGTTTTCAATAATATCCCTGTAATCCTCCAGATATTTTTGAGAGCGCTCATCGTATTTCAAAGGAATTTCGATTATTGTCCCCTCGATGTCAAAGCGTACCGTTTTATCCATTTCTCAGCCTCCTATATTTCCTGCGTCCATATATGCCTTAAGGGATATACGGATTGCGTTAAGCTGCAGCTTCAGATAGTCCTCGTCTCCGAACAGGGCGTAGTGGACGCAGGCTCTCACGAAGATATATATCATTCCCTGTATGTAGTCTACGGGCATTTTGAGCTTATCCGACAGAAGTCCGGCATACTGATGATAGCGGATATTTACCCCCTCGAAGAACTCTTTGCCGTATTCCCTGAACTTAGGGCTTGCGTACACCTGATACATAAAGCGGTACTTCTCACCGTGAAGCTTTGCTGTGATATACGGCATTTCCCTTAAGAACCTTTCTATGTCCTCAAAGTCCTTCGGGGCTCTTTCCATAAAGTCGTCCTCCACCTTTGCCATACAGTAGGCTGTGGCTTCGATTATGATGTTGTCCTTGCTGTCGAAGTAATAGAGAAGTGTTGCGTTGGTGACTCCGCAGGCCTGTGACAGCATCAGAAGGGTGGTGTTTTCAAGGCCGTTTTTGCAGCATACCTCAAAGCATGTTTCCATAAACTCCTTTTTCCGTTCGTTACTCTGACTCGTCTTAATTCCAATCACCTCCTGTGACAATTAACCGGTCGGTCATAGCCGGCTTTTAAAAAACAGGCTTCA
>CASFAX010000001.1:1340-138661 GCA_949292945.1 uncultured Bacillota bacterium
GTCTGTCTGTCTGTCTGTCTGTCTGTCTGATTATGAGCTTTTCAGGCTCTTTGTCAAGATGGTTTTTACAGATTTTCATAGACTCACCTGCCGTCTCTTATGGGACTTGCGTTCTTTGTCCCTTAATTATACAGAAAATTACAAAGGCTGTCTACAAAAATTTCCCGGCAATTAAAGCTGTCTGTCTGTTTTCACATAACGCTGATTTCTGCTGCGCGGTTTGTCTGGAATGGTCATAGTTATAAGGTTTAAATCCTGAGCAGGCTTAAGGTAATTGCTGCGGAAGTTTTCCCTTGACCTGAGCTTCAGCTTTTTCATCAGCTCCTCGGCCGAATATGCCCTGTCGTCCTCCATAGCTTTCAGGAGCTTTTTCACATATTCGGAAACCCGGCCCGGATTTCCGGCTGCTTCAACATCCACCTCATCCATAATGCTGTCTATCTGCCTCAGCATAAACTCTATAAATGCCGTGGATTCACCGTTCCTGTGACAGCTTTCTATGGCCTCGTAGTACTCACCTTGAAATTTTTCTATATTGCTTTCTATCGGTATGTATGCGAAAACCGGTTTCCAGTTATACAGTATTGCGTTCTGCCAAAGCCTTGCCATTCTGCCGTTACCGTCGGAAAACGGGTGAATAAACACAAACTCATAATGGAATACGCTGCTTAAGATGAGGGGATGTGTCGTTTCCGCCGCTTCCTTCATCCAGGTGAACAGATTTTCCATAAGCTCCGGAACCAGCCTGGCAGGCGGAGCCATAAAGATACACTTATCTCCGTCAAAGACACCTTCTTCGCCCCGACGAAATTCTCCCGATTCTTCCATAAGGTATTTTGTCATAATGCCGTGAAGAGATTTCAAGTCTTCTATGCTGTATGGATCTGTCTCCGTAAGCTTCTCATATGCGGCGAAGGCGTTTTTTACCTCCTGTATTTCCTTCTTTTCCCCCAAAACAGTCTTACCGTCTATGACGTCTTTTACCTGGCCGAGGGTCAGAGAATTAGCTTCTATTCTTAAAGACGAATACACGGATTTTATGCGGTTGTTTTTCCTCAAATGGGGTCTGCTCCTTAAATTCCCGAATTCAGCAATTCTTCCTGCCTTTTCGGAAATCGACGACACATATCGTACTATTTCATCTGTAATTGTAAACGGCGGCCTGTATTTCTCCATCAATAATCTCCTGCTTGCTCGCTAACATGCTCGTTAACATACTCGCTAACTTACTCGTTATCTTACTCTGCATTATACCAGTTTACGGGCGGTTTTCAACCTGAATTTCCCGGCACCTAAAGCTCCACGATGCGGCTGCACACTTTGTCCAGTAACGCCCCCTCGTGGCTTACTGCGATGAGCCCCAGGTTTCGGGACTCTGCCTCGGCAAGAACGAAGTCCCAGATGAGCCTTTTGTTTATGGGGTCCATCATGGTTGTTATCTCGTCGCATATGAGAAAGCGCGTTTCCGGAGCCAGGGCCCTTGCGATGCAGAACCTCTGGAGCTCGCCGCCGGAAAGCTCGGACGGGTAACGGTCGAGCCATTCATCGTCTATCTGCAATGAACGCTTCAGACCGTCCGTTAGCCCGCCGGCCTCCGCCATGACGTCCTTCATCTTCATATACGGGTCCACCGCCAGCTCCGGGTTCTGCCAGACGAGCTGAACCGGGGAAAAGCCTTTCAGGGACGATACATCTCTTCCTTCCAAGGTGATTCTCCCCGAAGCCGGCTTCAGATAGCCTGCAAGGAGTCTGCAAAGGGTAGTCTTTCCCCTGCCGCTGGGCGCAAAAATCCCCACCCGTTCACCGCTTTTGACGGCAAAGTCGAATCCGTCGAATATCTTTCTTCTCACGTGGCCGCCGCAGGGGTAGCCGGTGCTGTAATCAAATGATATGTTTTCTGCTCTCAGTATCATAAAGTCTCTCCCTGTGCAAAATCCGCAAATTCCGGCTCCGGCATTTTGAAGCCGTTTTCCGGAGCGGCGTCGTAAAGGGCCTTTGTGTACGGATTGTCAAAACGTCCGGCTCTGAAACCGTCTCCGGATAACCTGTCCGTAATCTCTCCCGAGCGCATTACGAGAATTTCGTCGGCGTACTTTTCCGCCGCGGAAAGCTCGTGGGTTATGAGAAGCATTGCCGCGCCGTCGTCCGCCAGAGCCCTGAAGTATGTGAGGATTCTGTCCGCCTCTTCTTTCCCGATGCCCGGCGACGGCTCGTCGGCGATGATTATCTCCGCTCCGTCAAAAATTGCCATGGCTATGAGAAGCCTTCTCGCCATGCCCCCGGAAAGCTCGAAGGGATACCTTTCCATAAGCCTTTCGTCAAGATTCACTTTGGTCAGGGCGGCCTTTGCTCTTTCCAGGGCCTTCTGTGAACCGTCGCCTTTAGTAATCTGCCTTCCTATTTTCTTTAGCGGGTCGAGACCGGAAAGTCTCTGAGGAATTACGGAAATCCTATTTCCCGACAAAGCGCGCAGTCTGCCTGCCGTGGTCTCCTCGCCATCTAGGTAAATTTTCCCGCTGACCTCCGCCGTTTCGGAAATCCAGCCGGTCATTGCCTCTCCAAGCAGACTCTTTCCTGAGCCGCTGGCTCCTATTACTGCGGTAATTTTTCCCCGCCGTAAATCGGCGTCGACGCCTTTCAGGGTTTCGCCGGAAGCCTCCCCGTTTACAAAGCCTGAGGAAGGCCAGGTTTCGTCCTCCTTAGGGAAGGTGACTGTCAGATCTCTCACCGACAGAACTCTCCCGGAAGCCGGTTTCGGTTCCGCGTTCCCGGCAAAGACAGAATCGTCTATTTGCAATTGGCGATTTCCCTCTGTTCTGCCGGATTTTGCAGATACGGACCGGCCGATTCCCGATGAAATTCTTTTGTTTCCTCCTGCGGCCAGAGCCTCTTCCTGAGGAAGAAGCAGTACCCGGGCCGAGTTTCCCGCCGCAAAGAGAAGCATGGTCAGGGCGGCAAGGCTTACTCCCGGAAAGAGCGCCAGCCACCAGGTTCCCGTCATCAGATACTGCATGGACTCCGAAAGGATCACTCCAATGGCAGGCTCGCCGCTTCCCGGCCCGAAGCCCAGGAATGTAAGGGAAGACTCGTGAATGACCGCATGGGGAAATGCAAGCACCGTTCCCGTCACCAGCTGAGGCAGTAGGTGAACAAGATAGTGCTTTCTGAATATGTTCATCGGTGAGCTTCCCAGTTTTGAGGCAATCTTAATGTAAGGGCTTTCCTTAAGCTGAAGTATTTCGCCTCTTATAACTCTGGAAAGGCCCGGCCAGTGGGTCAGGGCAACAGCCGTCGCTGCCCCGCAGGTTCCTCCTCCCAGGGCAAGGCTTATGAGTAGCATAAGGAGTATGTGGGGAAGGCCCATACAGGCGTCGGTGAGCATGCCTAAAGCGGCGTCGGTTCTCTTTCCGCCCGACGCGCCTAAAACCCCGATGATAAGGGCCATAAGAGCGCTGACGACAGACGCCGCCATTCCCGTAACTATCGACAGGGAAAGTCCTTTAAGTGTTCTCGAAAGCATATCCCTGCCGAGCCAGTCGGTGCCGAAGATGTGTTCCGCCGACGGAGCCAGGTTTTTCGCCCCGAAATCCGTCACAACCGCCTTTTCACCGGAAAGTGTCCCGAAGACAAGTATGAGAACGATTACCGCAAGAGTCGCCGAAACCAGAAGCTTTGCACGTTTTGTCCGCGTCATATCAGGCTTCCCCCTCTCCTCATCCTCGGATCCACGATTCTGTAAATTATATCTGCGGCAAGATTTGCGCCGAACACCATCAGCGCGGTTACCACCGTAATCCCGAGAAGGAGAGGCAGGTCGCCGCCTACCCCGGCGTTCACCGCCGCCTGCCCCAGTCCCGGATATGAGAATACCTGCTCCACCAGCACCGTGCCGCCTATGAGCTCGCCAAGGGAGGCCATGTGCAGCGTGACCGCGGGAAGAAGTGCGTGACGAAGAACGTGTCCGAAAAACAGCTTCCTGCCGGACTCCCCCCTCATCCTGGCGTACCTTGCCATATCCATTGAATAAGTTTCTATGACCTTTTCTCTGGTGTGCATTGCAACCTGTGACACCCCGGTCAGAGTAAGCACCATAACCGGCAGAACTGCATGCTTCAGACGGTCGGAAAAAGTGACCATGTCGGACAGCACTCCTGCGGGCACGCTCATTGAAACGGGAAAGATTCCCAGCCATATGGAAAAAATCATCACCGCCAGTATGGCAATCCAGAATGACGGAGTGCCGGAAATCACCACGCAGTAGGATCTGGCGATTTTGTCCCCTAAAGAACCGGGACGGCTTCCGGAAAAGGCGCCGATGGCAAAGCCCAGGATCCCCGAAAGCACCCACGCCGTAATCATCACCGGAAGGGACGCCGCCAGCTTTTCTCCTATGATTTCTGAAACGGGCATGCGGTAGAGAAGAGACGTTCCCATGTCTCCTTTTATGAAATCCCCCGCCCAGTTAAAATACCTCTCCAAAGCAGGAGTGTCCGTGCCCCAGTAGCTTTCCAGCTTCTCAATCTGCTCCGCGCTCATGGAGCCTAGGGCATTTGCGCCTACGTTGGCGCTTAAAGGATCCACAGGAGAAAGGGCGGAAAGAGCGAAGGCGACCGTGCTGACGACTACTATGAGAACAGCCGCCCTTATTAACTTTTTTATCGTAAATACACCGAATCTCTTAAGCGACATATATTATCCGATACTCCACTTGTCAACATTGTTCAGAAGAGACCAACCGTGGCCGTGAGGATGGATTTTCTGCTCTCCTATATCCACGCCGTCTCTCACATAGTAAAGGTGATCCACGTTACAGAGCCAAACCCACGGAACGTCTCCGTCCTGGGTGACTCCGGTCTCTCCGTCCCACTGAGCTTTCTTCCAGAGCTCCGCCGCCTCGTCCGTATCCGTTGCGGCCATGGCCATATCCATGTACCCGTCCACCGTCTCGTTTGCATAAGGCGAATATCTGACGTAACCCAGGTCAGAATTTTCGTCCGTGTGGTACATATTGTAAAGCTCCATAGGGGAATGAGCGCCCCAGCCCCACACCAGAGGCGTGGACTGGGCTCTGTCGTATGCCGTATCCCAGCCTGCGCTTTCCGTCGTAACCTCTATTCCAAGGTCCTTAAGCTGGGAAGCCACGTTTTCCGCTATGGCCTGGCGTACCGAATCCCCCGGGGTAAAAAGCAGGATGAATTCGGCTCTGACGCCGTCCTTTTCCCTTATGCCGTCACCGCCTTTTTTCCAGCCTGCGGCTTCAAGGAGTTCTTTCGCCTTTTCGGCGTCGAAGGAAACCTCGGAAGCGTCGTTATACCACGGCATTTTGTCGCAGAGGCTGTACGCCGGACTTCCGTGGCCTCCCAGAGTCTCCTCTATGAGCCTGTCCCTGTCGATGCCGATATTTATGGCCCGGCGGACGTTAACGTCGGAAAGGAACTCATTGCCGTATACCACGCCGTCCTCCTCGGAAGGCTCCGCAGCAGGAAGGTTTATGCCTCTGTTGTCTATTGATTCCACCGAGACGATGCCGTAGCCGTCTATGGTAACCGAGTCCGCATAGGCAGGGGCGGTGTGGGCGACGTCTACCTGTCCGGCCTTTGCCGCAGCGAGAGCCGCGTCCTCATCGGCAAACAGCACGGTGACCTTCTTTATCTTAACCTCGCCGCCGTAGTAATCGGGATTTGCCTCAAAGATTACCTGCTGGCCTCTGTCCCACTGCTTCATTATATATCTTCCCGAACCTATGGGATTTTCGCCGTAATCTTCGCCATAGGCGTGCTCGGGAACTATGCCCGTAACGGCCATGGTGTAAGGCCACGGCGAGTAGGGCCGGATCATGTGGAATTCCACCGTGTACTCTCCCGTCGCAACGGCCTCCTTCAGCATCGAAAAATCCGCCACCGAGCTGGAATCCCGGCAGAGGTTATATGTAAAGGCAACGTCCCCCGCCGTAAGAGGCTCGCCGTCCGTAAATTTCACGTCGTCTCTTATGGTCACGGTCCAGGTGAGGCCGTCGTCCGACACTCCGTAGTCCGTCGCCAGATCTCCCGTCAGGTTCATCTCTTCGTTGGTAACTAAAAGGGTGCTCTGAATGAGAGGCTCGTGAACGTGTTCTCCCGCTCCCCAACCAAGTGAAGGGTCAAAGCCTGCTTCAGGCTCGGAGGTAGTCGGCATTGTTACGATTACGGAATCTGCCGACTTTGTCCCGTCCGTCCCGGCCCGCTCGCCGTCTCCACCGCCGCATGACACGGTGAAAACCATGACAAAAAGCAGCATTAAAACAGGAACGGCTCTCTTAATCCGTTTCTTCATTTCGCACATATTAAATTCTCCCAAAAGAAAATTTCCCGGAAAGTTCCGCTGCGTGCGGACTGAAATCAGGAAAGGCTTCGTGCCTTAAGGGCCCTTCACCCGTTTCGATGTAAATGTTTAAGAAAAATGTGAAGGCCTTCAGACCTTCGTAAAGAAAGTGCGGCTTCGTGCCGCGTAACAAAGTGATTATACACCTTTTGGATAGTACTATCAATGAAATTTACACAAGAAATTTCGGATATTTCATTGTACCATGCGTATTTTTCTGCAGCGCAAATGTAACAGCAGCACATGCAGCAAACAGGAGAACATGGCGCCTTATGCACCACGCTCTCCGTTTTATTCTCTGTCATTATTTCATTCCGCGGTAGCCGTGCTTTTCTGCGTGGCCAAGCAGATAAAGGAATGCAAAGGCTGGGATACGGATCAGATCTTTTCCGCTCTTCGTATGGTGAACGCCAAAATCATCGGCAGTTTTTGTCACCACAATAGAAGCCGCAGCCTCACCGCTCAACTCCACAATTGCAGAATTATCCGGTATAGGGGCACCCTCACGATATTTGACTTCAATGAGGATGTTCTTTGAATTGGAATATTCCACCACAACATCAATTTCCTTACTCCGCTTGCCTCCGCGGTAGTATCCCACCGATGCCGCCTTCTGATAATAAAATGCAGCTACATGCTTGTAAACAGCTGTCTCCACGACTTTACCCATCTCTACCGGATCACTCAGCATGGAGTCATCCATCAACACCGCATTGCGTATAGCCGCATCGGCAATATAGATCTTAGGACTGGCTTTCAGGACTTTTTTCCCTGCCATATTGACAGGCCAGCTCTGATAAATCAGGTTTGCGCTTTCCAAATAGTTAATATAGTTTTCAACGGTGGGCCTGGAAACACCATTCAGCTCCTTTGCAATAGCCTCGATAGAAACGATCTCAGAAGAAACATTGCAAAGATAGAGGAATATACGCTCCAGCTCTGTGGCATTACGAATCTTATAAAGGGAGGGCAGATCTCGCTTGAGCACCTTATCTACCACATCCTCCCGCATAATCTGTTGGGCCAGAATGTCATTGTCGGCCAGGGCAAGTTCGGGGAATCCACCCACTTGCAGATAACGGTTAAAGTGGTTCTGCACCTTGGAAAGCTGCAGCATGATCTGGGTGCGTTCCTGCTGCGTCTTATGCAAAAGCGGCGTTATCTTCAAGTTATCCGTCAGATCGGGACGATCCACATCCAGCAGTTCGCAATATTCATAGAAAGACAGCGTGGGGACCTGGATAGCCGACCACCGTCCGGCGCCGCTCTCCTGGCTCCCCTTGACCAAGACCGGACTGGCTGATCCGGTAGCCACCACCTTGGTGTCCGGCTGCATGTCGTAGATCGCCTTCAGCCATTTGTCCCAATCCTGCGCGTACTGAATCTCGTCAAAGAAGTAGTAGACATCCTGCTCCGGATAGATGTTTTCGTGATAGCACTCCAGGATCTCGTTCATAGCGCTCAGTTTCAGCATAGGATGATCCATGGAGATAAATACGATCTTCTGAGGCGGTACGCCGTTTTTGAGTAAAGCCTCGATCATCTGGTACTGTATGGTGGTCTTTCCCACGCGCCTTGCACCGGTTAAGACGACTGTGCGCCGGATGTCCGTCTGATTCAGACGCTTCATGGCCTCGTAAAAAGCGAACCGTTTATATGTTTTGGATAGTTTGGGGTTCACTACCCCTGTTTTCCACCAGGGATTATAGGAAACCAGTACTTTCAACAGGCCTTCCTTGCTAATTATAGCCATACGACCACCTCCTTTAATCATATAGTAGCATTAGTCTTTATCTTCGTCAATATTTATTGTAAGTATATTTATAATAATTACTACTAATATTCAAAATATAACTCTTATAATATGCAACTCCGCAGGTGAGTATGCTTTGCTTCACCACCGGTATCCCTTGTGCTGAGGACCTTTACTCTCTTGACTCTTTTCGTGCTCCCGCTTGCCAAGAAGTTCGTCTTCTCTTTTCCAGGAGGGAGGCGGAGTTTCTTGACAGGCTTTCCCGATGGTACACATTATAGATTTGTCCAAACTTTTCCATTGTCTCCGGTGGAGCTACGGTCGACTGATCGCTCTCTACCTCCGGAGACTTTTGTGGCGATGTCTCTACTGGAGGTGACTCAAGGGACGACCCAGAGTCAATTTCCTCCGGAAACTTACGTTTCTCTGTATTTATGACGCCGGGCAAAGTTTCTTGTATCAACTCAACTACTTCATCTCCGTCACCGGAAAGAGGCGCTCGCTCCACGTATTTTCCGTAATTGAGTTGAGCCCAGTATCCAGATGACGGAACAGGGATCCGTGCCGCCTTAATTTTTTCCAGACATCGAACGTATGGGATCCCATATTTTCGGGATACACCTGCCACAGATATGTTCCATATCTCTTCGTAAAGTTCCTTTCGTGTCAATCGAATCTTCATGGGCGTCATTCCTGTCCTCACCTCGCTCTTTGAAAAAAAACAGTTTGATTATCGTTCATTATATCATAGAGAGTTTAAATGCCGAAAAGATTCATTCTCCCTTTCAGCAAAAATTCCTGTTGTAATACAATGGAAGAATAGAATACCATATAAACGGTGCACCGTACTCCAAAAAATCAAGACATATTGTTTTTCACCCCTGCCGATGGTATAATTTCTCTTGCATTTAGAAAAAAGTTTTTGTTTAACAACGACCGGAGAAAAGGACTGCTAATGTTACCAAAATTCAGCGTTAAGAGCCCCTACACCGTCCTGGTGGCGGTGATAATAGTAATCATGTTCGGAGTCGTATCCTTCACCAGGATGGTTCCGGATCTTTTCCCTAAAATCGAGCTGCCCTATGTGGCCGTAATAACCACCTACCCCGGCGCATCGCCTCAGGCTGTTGAAAGCGAGGTTACGGCGCCTTTGGAGCAGCAGCTTTCCACTCTGGAGAACCTTAAATCGGTGTCCTCCACATCTGCGGAAAGCTCCTCCATCATTTTTCTTGAATTTGAACAGGACACGGAGCTTGACACCATATCGGTAGATATAAGGGACAAGGCGGCTCTCGTATCAGGTTCGTGGGACGATGTCATATCGAGTCCCGTCATAATGAAGATAAATCCGTCCATGATTCCCGTAAACGTTTCGGCTGTTTCCATCAAGGGAAGCGACATCACCGAAACATCCCGTCTTCTCGACGAGGAAATTCTGAGAAAGCTCGAGGGCACCGACGGAGTTGCCTCCGTAACCTCGGCAGGCATGATAGAAAACTCCGTGAGAATCACCGTTTCAGACGAAAAGGTGGAAGAGGTAAACCGGAAAATATCCGATGCCGTCTCAAAGTCTGTTTCCGATGCCGAAAGCACCATAAACGAGCAGGTGGCTGACGCCGAAAGCGGCCTTGCGGCTATCGAATCCGGAAAATCCCAGATTAAAAGCGCTCAGGACATGCTGGCAGAAAACAGGGACGGAGTTAGCACTCTGCTCACATCTCTCAAGACTCTTACCATGTCCAAGGAAGGTCTTGAAGCGGCAAACAGCGCCATATACACTTCCATCGCCGCATCCATGCCGGGAGCTTCAGATGAGGCAATCAGGGCTGCTGCAATGGAAAACAAAGTCTACGCATCCAATGCGTCCTCCATCGAAAAAGCAGACGCTGCCATAAACGACCTGCTCGACAAGCTGGGTCCTCTGAGTTCTGTCTTTGAAGGGCTGGGAATAGACATAAGCACACTGGGAACTCTTGAAGGTGTGACAAAGGCTGAGGAAAGCCTCAGCGTCTCCCTTCAGAAACAGGAAAACAGCCTTAACAACGCAATGGCAGAAGCGGCGGGAAGCGAAGCCCTTCTCAAAGCGGCCAACATGCAGCTTCAAAGCTCCATAGCTCAGATGAAAGCTCAGGCATCATCCTCTGCGGGAAGTACATCCTCCGTATCGTCGTACCTTAACGTATCGGGAATTTCCCAGCTCATAACCGCTCAGAATTTCCAGATGCCGGCAGGATACGTTTCAGACGACGGAAAAGATGTTCTCGTCACCGTAGGAGATAAGCTTGATTCCCCAGAGGCCTTGGAGAACCTCGTCATACTCAACATGGGCATAGACGGGGTAGATCCTGTAAAGCTTTCCGACGTGGCCGATGTGGAGTACATAACCGCAGGCACCGATAACTACGCCAAGATAAACGATGAGGACGGAATAATGCTGGTGTTCAGCAAGCAGTCCGACTACGCCACGGCGGAAGTGTCCGAAAACATAAAAGCCAGGTTCAACGAGCTGGAAGCCGAATACGACGGCCTCTCCTTCGACATACTGTCGGATCAGGGGGATTACATAGACATGGCAATCTCCTCGGTTTTAAACAGCCTTGTGACCGGAGGACTTCTCGCCATAATCGTCCTCTTTATATTCTTGAGGGATATAAAGCCGACCCTTATCACGGCGGTCAGCATCCCTATAAGCATAACCTTTGCCATAGTTTTGATGTACTTCTCCGGAATACAGCTTAACATAATCTCCCTTGCCGGCCTTTCCGTAGGTATAGGCATGCTGGTGGACAACTCCATAGTCGTAATGGAAAACATCTACAGGCTAAGGAGCCGCGGCTGTTCAAGAAAGGAAGCTGCTATCAAAGGCGCCGCAGGCGTGGCAGCCGCCATTACATCGTCCACCCTCACAACCATATGCGTATTTGCGCCTATAGTCTTCGTGGAAGGGCTGACGAAAGTCATATTCAAGGACATGGCTCTTACCGTCACCTATTCGCTGGTAGCAAGCCTCCTTGCCGCCCTCACCGTAGTTCCGGCTCTGGGTCAGCTGACTTTGAAAAATATAAGGGAAAACTCCCTGCTTGGAGAAAACAGCAGGTTCATAGCCCGCTACAAAGGCTTCATGGAAAAAGTTCTCCACAGAAAAGCAGTGGTTATCGTAGTTACCCTTGTTCTTCTCGCAGCCTCCTGCGCAGGAGCTTTGAGCCGCGGCTTCGAATACATGCCGGCAATGTCCCTTCCGCAGATTTCTGCAACGGTAGAGCTCGACGAAAATACGGACAGAGAAGACGCTTTTGAATTCTACGACAAAATCGCCTCCACCGTTTCCGAAGTGGACGGAGTGAACACCGTAGGCGCAATGCTTTCATCTTTCATGTCCCTTATGAGCTCCGGTTCCTCATCCGGCTCCGATTACACTTCTGCCATGTTCTACATTCTCATGGACGAGGATAAGCTGGATAACGGAAAGGAAGTGGAAGATATAATCGACACCCTTTGCGAGGAAAACGGAGCTGAGAGCACCGCTTCCTCCACCATGGACATGGGTCAGATGATGGGCTCGTCGGGAATCAGCATAAACGTAATTGCGGACGACCTTGACTCCCTGAGAGAGGCCTCCATATCCATCCAGAACGAGCTTTCCGGCATAGAAGGAATCTCTGATATATCGGACGTAAATGAAGATTCCACGGATCAGATTACCGTGACCGTGGACAGGGACAAAGCCATGGCGTCAGGACTTACCGTGGCCCAGGTGTATTCGGCTATAAGCGAAAAGCTTTCGGACGGAACGTCGGCGACGTCCATAACCTATAACGGCAAGGATACCGACGTAACAGTCACCGCAAAGGACAGCAGCCTTACGGCTGACAACCTTTCAGAGCTTACCATAGACTCCGCCCAGGGCTCCGGTGATTCCGTGAAGCTTTCCGACATCGCATCCGTTGAGAAGTCACGGACTCTGGATTCCATATCAAGGCTTGATCAGAACAGGACTCTCACCGTCAGCGCCGCCGTGAACGACGGCTACAACGTGACGAAGCAGACTGCCCTGGCTCAGGATGCCGTAGACGCCCTCGACCTTCCGGACGGAGTTCAGGTGGAATTTTCCGGTGAAAACGAGCAGATTATGGAGGCAATGAACCAGCTTCTTCTCATGCTGATACTTGCCATCGTGCTCATATACCTGGTGATGGTAGCTCAGTTCCAGTCCCTGCTTTCGCCGTTCATCGTCATGTTCACTGTGCCACTTGCCGTAACCGGCGCAATGGCAGCTCTGCTCATCACCGGAAACACGGTGAGCGTTGTGGCCATGGTCGGCATAGTTATGCTCATGGGCGTAATAGTAAACAACGCCATAGTTCTCATAGACTACATAAATCAGCAGAGAGCCGAAGGCGTACCTAAACGGGATGCCATAATAAACGCGGGCGCTGTGAGAATGCGGCCTGTTCTCATGACTGCTATAACCACCATTTTGGGACTTCTTCCTATGGCAGTCGGCATGGGTCAGGGCGCTGAGATGATAAAACCCGTAGCAATCGTCTGCATAGGCGGACTCATCTACGGAACGTTTATGACACTTATCGTTATTCCGGTAATGTACGACATTCTGGGAAAGAAGGATATAATTCAGGAGTGATTGTCATGAAAGAAGAAGAAAAGATTTTCGCAGGCTATATGTTCGACCCCAGAAAGCAGGAGCTTAAGGACATTAAGCACAAGGCCCATGAGGCGTGCAGGCAGTTTAACGCCATGGATGAATACGACCCTGACAGAAACCGCATCATCGGAGATATTCTGGGCGGCAAGGGCAGCGTCTACTACTTTCAAGGGCCGGTTCAGATAAACTACGGATGCCACACATTCATAGGCGAAAACTTCTTCGCCAACTTCAACCTGACCGTAATGGACGACGCTAGGATTTACATAGGCGACAATGTCTGCTTCGGTCCCAACGTTTCCCTTATGGCAACGTCTCATCCTCTTATCGCTCAGGAGCGTATGGGCCTTGATGAGGAAGGAAAGACCACCATGGCTGAATACGCCGAGGAGATTCACATAGGAAACAAAGTGTGGATTGCCTGCAACGCCGTGGTCATAGGCGGCGTAACCATCGGAGACGATGTGGTCATAGGTGCCGGAAGCGTAGTTACAAAGGACATCCCTTCGGGATACCTGGCTTACGGAAATCCGTGCAGACCTGTGCGCAAAATCACGGAGGCGGACTCCATGAAGCACCTTATACTGCCGGAGGACAGGGAACATTTTACGTATAACCTTAAATAACCATATTTCATCATTTTGACATTCAACAAAGGAGGACTATCAGAATGAAAGTTTACATCAGCGCAGACATCGAAGGATGCACGTTCATCACGGACTGGAAGGAAACCGAGCAGGGCGAGGAGGAATACGCCCAGGGCCGCAAGATCATGACCAACGAAGTGGTGGCAGCCTGCGAAGGCGCTATTGCAGCCGGTGCAACGGAAATCGTCATCAAAGACGCTCATGACAGCGCGCTTAATCTCATACCGTACGCTTTTCCGGAAGAGGCCACGCTCATCCGCGGCTGGACCTGCACTCCCGAGTCCATGGTCGCCGGCATCGACGAGACATTTGACGCAGCGGTTTTCATAGGCTATCACAGCGGCGCAGGCTTTGACGGAAACCCTCTGGCCCATACCATGAACACCCAGAACAACTACGTTAAAATTAACGGCCGTCCGGCGGCGGAATTTGACCTTAACGCATACACCGCCGCATACTACGACGTTCCCGTTGTGTTTGTAAGCGGCGATGAGGAACTGTGCGAACACGCAAAAGAACTGGTTCCGGAGATTACTGCGGTAGGTGTGAAGAAAGGCGTAGGCGAGGCCACGTTCAGCATGAATCTGAACAAAGCCTGCCGCCTGATAAAGGAAGGCGTCACGGCCTCCCTCAAAAACACCGATTCCTGCAAAATCGAATCACCTGACAGCTTTGAAATGGAAATAAACTTCAAGGACCCTGTAAAAGCCCTCCGCGGCTCCTTCTACCCGGGCGCAAAGCAGATAGATCCCCGTACCGTCACCTACACCGGAAAGGACATTCAGGAGATGATGGCCGCAAGGATGTTTATGCTGTAGGAGAAATAAAGAGCGTATATTAGGTTTAAACTAAAGGGCTTTCGGTTTCGCTTCGCTTCGACAAAGACGTCTGTTTTCGGCGGTTTTGTCGAAGCTTTTTCGGCTTTTAAGGCTGTGTTTACAAGTTCTGCCGAAGTTTCAACGTTAAAAACCTGCATGATTCGCTTGATTTTTCGGCAGATTTCCTTTTCTCATCAAAAATGTCGAAAAAGCCTTCGACATTTTCCCGGAAAACCCGTTTTATTGTCGAAGACTTCCTTAAATCTCGTATTGTCACTGTTTTGAAGATGAAACAGAGCCCGCATGCAGACCCGGCGAATTGAGCAGGAACGGCTGGGCTACCGCAAATCCCACCGTCGCGACGAGAACTGCCGTATAGCTGTCGCCGAATACTCCGCGGACGATGGCGCATATTCCCGTAAGCACCACGCCGAAGCCTACGGCTTTTTTGAATCCGTATTTCTCAAAGGCTGCCATTACGGGTATGGACAGGACTATCATTCCCGCCATAAATATGATGGACAAAAGGCTGATGGCGTTTTCTCCTTCCTGCGCATCCGTAAATCCGTAATACTGCCACGCCTGAGTGGTAATTGAAAAGAATGTGGTCCACATAAGCTGAATCACAGCGGTGGACAGCCCGTATATCGCAAGGACTACTCATCGATAGGAATAGACGCGGTAAGCGCCTTCAGAGTCAGTATTTTTCATTTCCGACTGCTCCCCTTTCCTTGCCAATCCCAAAAACACCCCTCCGAGAGTAATTCTACTCCCGTCTTGCGGCGCGGGTCAACAGGTTAGGCGCATCTATTCACTAATTTTTAAGAAATTTAAGTTTATTAGACTATAGTCCAGTTAATTCAGTGTATACAACTTAACGTCTTTAGATTACCCGCCTGCAGTCCTCGCCGCGGCAGTCTCCAAATCTCCGAAATCTCCCAGATCGCGTATGTCCACGGCAGAACAGTCCACATATTCTCCCGTGAAGCTCTCCTGCTCGCTTATCGTGGCCGGTAGCTCTCCGGCAAGCTGTTTTTCTATGCTCTCTGCCCGCAGCATGCACACTTCATAGAGGGTGTCTGCCGCAAGGTGAAAATCATCGCGGGAACAGAAGGCTGTAGGATCACTTTCCACGTGAGGGGCTATCAGGGATTCCGCATCCCGTAAAGTCTTCTCAAACTCTCCG
Organism: uncultured Bacillota bacterium; assembly: GCA_949292945.1. Lineage (GTDB taxonomy): Bacteria > Bacillota > Clostridia > Peptostreptococcales > Anaerovoracaceae > Avanaerovorax. Next base: position 16,768 of record CASFAX010000001.1, read on the forward strand.
CTGAAAAAGTATTCGGAGAGAAATTCACCGAACAGCTCGTGGTATCGCCGGAAATTTTCATTGTCCTTCATCAGGTTGTGGTAGAGCGGTCTGTTAAGCATCACATCACCTTCAGCAGGCGTGTCCACGGGCCAGTTTATGAGAACCTCCGTGTCCCTTATCGGTTCAGACATTCCGAAGGCATAGGTTCCGAAAGCCAGATTGTAATCCCACGGCAGAATGGTCAGAATTCCGTCTTTTTCATAGAGAAAATAGTTGTGACCCGTATGCCCCGCATAGCTGTCCCAGTTCATGACAAATACCGATACAACGAAATACCGCAGTGTCTGTTCTGTATCCACGGCTCTTTCGATATTCTCACCGGAATCGAGAATCTCAAGAGCCTTGATGACTCTCATTCTGTCGCCCTTATCTGTTTTGAACTTTGCGTTTTCGAATATACCCGGATACAGCTTCTCATCGGCTCCAAGATATTTTAAGGCTATATCTCCGTTTTCATCTTCCAAAGACCTGTAGTCAGGCTTGTACAGCTGTCCGTGATTTCTTCCGAAATTTCTCCGGACAAAAGCCTCCTCAGGCTCCTCCACAGCGATAAACAGCCCCCACGGTTCGCCGTTTACGAAAACGTCTGTGAAGCTGCAGAGAGGCGAGGCCACGCCCATGAAACCCATCATATCGTAGGCCATGTATGTCTTAAGGTAGCTGTTGTCCTGAAACGAAGCATCCAGAGAGAATTTGTCCAGTCCGTAGTAATTTCCTCCGTCCGTAAAATGGTCGAACTCCAGTTTCAGGCTGTATCTTGAGAGGCCGTATTCCTCCGTAAGGCTTAGAGAATTATTGCCCTTGGCTCTGAGTCCCACATTCTCGAACCTTTCCCCGTCTATTTCAACGGCGCAGCTTATATATTCCTCCTCCGGAGCTTCTTCGAGAAATTCTTCCCAGTCGTCGCAGAGAATGTTTACGGTATGGACCCTGCTTCTGTCAAAGAGCCTGTAGGAGTATCCCGGATTTTCTGACGCCCGCTGGATTCCCATGTCTCCCCCGAAATAAAGGACAACCGTTATCAGAACTGCCGCTGCCGCCGCACATATGCAGATTTTGTCGATGTGTCTGTGTTTTATCAATTTACATCACCTGCGCCTGCAGAAGTCGTTAAACCATGTAATCTCCGTTGTACGACACCAGCACCACCCGTGATACTCCGTCCGTTTTCTGAAGCTCATTCACGAAGGAACTGTCGTCGTCAATCAACCTGACCTCATAGTTAAGCTCTATGATTCCGTCAGACACGCTTTTGCTCTTCAGGTTCATCTTCTTCACCCGATTCTTTATATACTCTTTGGTCTCCGTCTCCCTTCTCTCGTCCTCACAGTGGATTATGAGAATGTACGGAGTATCCGGGGTTTTTTTCGATGCGAACAAAAGCAGCACAATTCCTATGAAAATGCTCCCAAAAACCGCAAGGGGGATGAGCCCTGCAGCCAGCACTATTCCCACCGCTATGCTCCAGAAGAGAAACAGTATGTCCACCGGTTCTTTTATTGCAGCGCGGAACCTCACTATGGAAAGAGCTCCAACCATACCGAGGGACAGAACCACGTTGCTGGCAACGGTCATGATAAGCATGGTCGTAATGAGAGCAAGGCCTATGAGCGTCACGCCGAATCCTGGAGAATACATTACGCCGCTGTATGTTTTCCTGTAGATAAAGAAAATGTAAAGACCCAGAAGAAATGCCAGGGCAAGCGCCGTTACCATATCAAGCATCGATACGGCAGTCATATTCTCCATAAATCCCGATTTAAATATGTCGCGAAAGGTCATACCGGCCCTCCTCCTTAATTTTTAATCAAACCGCCTGCAAAGGGCGTACTTCGAACATGCAGATGCTCTTCTTCCCGGAACCTGAACCGCCATTGCTGCTATTTCCGGAAGAAATCTGTCATATTTCACTTCCAGCACCGTTATACCATCCATCACCGGCATTCTGAATACGTCCGGATTCATAAAGTCCGTCGAGCCCAGACTTGTTCTCACATCTCTGTCCAGCGTGATTCTCACGTTCCCCGGCGCATATACAAAGGCCTCCCGGCTGTATGAGACAACCGTCTTTGGCGCCAGTCCTTCACCGTTCATCTTCGAGTAGAGTTCTCCCAGAAGATGCTTTCCGCTGTCAAGCATGAAGCTGATATCTCCTGACAGTATTCTCTCTGCTTCATCCGGTCTAAGGACAACACTCAGCTTTTCCGAAAGCCCGTTTATCTTCGATTTCTTTTCCAGTTTTATAAACGTCGGATTATCCCCATAGTACCTGATTCTGAACTTCTCTCTTCTGCTGATTCCGCTTAGCTTATCCCGGAGCGCATCGTCGTAGGGTGTGTCAAAATACAGACTGTTAACACGGTAACTGCCGTCCGTTCCGCAATGGCTGTCTCTTTCAAAGAGTTTTCTCAACCTTTGGGAAAGCACCAGATCTTCCCTCAGGTTGATCCGGTGCTTAAGTTCATGTCTCAGTTTCGTGCCGTTATTATTGTTAGTCGTCATATCCGGAATCTCCGTTGTCGTATCCGGAGTCGCCTCCGCCATGATTGGAGCTGACTCCGCCGGATGCAGAATTACCGCTGTTATAGTCGGTGTAGTGGTAGTCGGTTACGCCATCGTTATTCGGGCCGTAATCGGTGTTATTGTAGTCGGTTACGCCATCATTTCCCGGGCCGTAATCCGTATCCTGATACGCGGCTCCGCCCGTTCCTCCCGATGTTGCCGGTTTCTGAGCGGAAGATGAAGAAGCGGCTGATCCTGCTGAAGATGAAGGGGTCTTAATCTTTTCATGCTGCGCCTTTATAACCTTTCCGGTCACCGCATGTACATCATATTCGTACTCCACCCCTCCTGCCTTGAACTCAAGCTCAAACACAGGGGTTCCATCGTCATGATCAAATTCCTTATCTTCGAAAACTGCGTCTTTAGCGCTTACACCTGCCTGAGCAAGGGCTATTTCCTGCGCCTTGGCAAGAGTGATATATCTCGAAGGCTGCCCCTCTTTTGCATAAGACTGATCGTAATCGTCATCGTCGATAGTTACTATTCCTGATCCGAGTTTGAGATTCTTCACGGCTTCCCTGGTGCTGTCACTTATCACTGTGAGAAAATCCTCGCTCGGCATAATCGAACCCGGCTCCAGCTGGATGACTATGTTCTTCTCGTGTCCATCGATATCGTCTACAAAATATCCGGCCTCGTTAATCTCCGCAATCAGTTCGGCCAGAACGGTTCTGCATTCTTTTCCTATGTAGTCCGGATATGCTTCTACTATAGCCTTTCCATCGTCATTCGCTCCGGTTATTCCCGTAACCAGTCCGTCTTTGTCATATTCAATTTTAATTTCAGGATTTACGCTTAATGTGATAACTCCCGTTTCGTTTACTTCAGGCACTTCGCTCTGTGCAGTTCCGCCGCATCCTGTCAGAAGAACCATAGCCGCTATAGCCAGGGAAGATACCGCTGTTAATAGTTTTTTTCTCGTTTTCATGATCAGGGTTCCTTTCTGTTTTTTTCTGTAGTTTTGCCTTGTACATATAGATTACGTAAAGCTCTTTCGAAAAACGGGGTTGCCGTTGTTTTTTTAGTCATCGTTATCGTACCCGCTATTTTCCGAGTCATCATAATCACTGTTTCCCGAGTCATCATCATATCCGCTGTTTCCTTGAGAGGTATATCCGGAATTGCCGTATCCCGAATCTCCCGACGGCTGTGGAGTCACCGGTGTTGTCGGCTTCGTCTGAGTCTGAGGTTTCGTCTGGGTCTGAGGCTGCAACTGTGACTGTGACTGAGGCTGCGGTTCCTTCCGCTGAGTCTCAGGTTCAGTCTCAGGTTCCGGATCCTGTTTCTCCACATCTGAATATTTTACAACCTCTATATTTACTGTAATCACATTTTCCAGATGGTGGCTGACCTCGTTTCTCATCTCGGTTCCATATTCTCTGAACAAAGCTTCTTCCGGAGCATCTATAGAGAATGACACTGTTCCCCCTTCAGACAGAAATCCCATATCTATCGCCCTGTCCACCAAATCGTCGGCTACTTCGGTTTTTTCTTTCCCGCGGTAATCGTAACCTTCTATGAGGATATCTCCGTCTTCATTTTCGCCGTCCAGACCTACCACATTCCCGCTGTGGTTAAGGTCTATGCTGACGGACGGGTTTATGTTCATATATATGGTAGAGTACGTGCTCATGTAGTCGTTATAGTAATTTATACCGAATACCGCTATAAAGCAGGCTGCTACGGCTGCCGCACCGCTTATAATCCACTTCCCTGTCTTCCTGCGAATCTTATCTTCCATAAGTCGTGGATTATTCACCCTTTGTCCCACCTGATATCCGGGATTTACAGCCTTCAGAAAGCGTCCCTCTTCATCCAGCAGAACTGCGCAGCCAGGGCGGCACTCCATTACCAGATATTTCATTTTGCACTCACCCCCTCAGCCATATGTCTCAGATGACCTCTTATTATCTCAAATCCGTTAGTATAAATCAGCATGAGGGCCACCATATACTTTCTGTGTCTTTCAAGAGTTTTTTTCTCAACGCCGCTCCCTGCCGCCAGACTGCTTATGGGCAGCTTCCCCGAAGCGAGAAAATCCTTCATGATTTCATGATTATCTATGGCGTACTTAAGGGCCCTTTTACAGGCGTTAAGAGTTCTGTCCTGCTTCGGGCAGTTTTCCGCAACATCGGTAAGGCTTACGCCGAACTTTGCCATCTCAGCCGTAAGTTCCTCTATTTCTTTTCGAGTCGCCTCTCTCGTCACCACTTCGTCCTAATAGTCCCGTTCGTCGGCAATTGTTTCTCCAATGGTGCCTCCTTCGTCGTCGGAAGGAGTATCCAGTGATATTACGGTTTTATGCCTCTGCTCTTTTCTGCTGAAATCTATAAGCCTGCTTTTTATAATCATTGCCGCAAATTTCAGGAAAGCTCCTCTGTCTGCGGAATATGACACTATCGCCTCATGAAAGGCAATCATGGCTATGCTCAGCTCATCGTCTTCCCCTTCCACAGGAGGTCTGCCCATGAATCGCGCCGTTTCGGATTTTATAAAAGGCATATATTCTCTTATAAGGCTGTCCGCAGCTGCTCTGTCTTTTCTGGCAGCATTCACCTGCTCGACTATTCTGTGTTCGTCCTTCATGGCGACGGTCTCCTCTTTAATATAGAATACGTGAGAATTACAGAAAAAGCGGGGTCGTCCCCGCTTTTATTCTGTTCACTACAATATTCATATGTATTCAGGAAACCGTCTATCCCGATTCGGTTAAATTTACGTTAAATCTCCGTAAAGTCACAGCCGCGAACAGGCGCAGCCCCAGAAGGTCTGCGCTGCCGCCCGTCGAACCCGTCTTTTAAAATGCCGCAAAGAACATATATGGAGGTATCTTGGTAACCTCTACCGTCACTGACAGGTTTTTCGGGTGAATAATGTACGATTCGCTTATCCTCCTCTTGTACATCTTGCTGAACTCGCCCAGTGACGATGCCGAGTAATTGGTCGATGATTTCACCTCAAGCGGCATAATCTTGAAGTTGACTTTGCTGTCATTGGAAAGAAGAAAGTCTATTTCGATGTCGTTTCTGTGCTTATCCCGGTTGTATCTGGTGTAAAAGTATAATTTCTTCCCTTTAGCAATAATCATCTGAGCTATGGCGTTTTCGTAAAGCATGCCCTGATTTATGGAAAGTCTTCCCTCCATAATCTGTTTATACAGATTGTTTTCTGCAAGTTCGTTTTCTCCAAAGGCAAGACTTACGAGAAGTCCGGTATCGCCCATGTAGCATTTTACGGATGAATTCTCCATGTTAAGTGCGAATCCTACGTTCGGATCACTGCACCTGTAGCAGAGATTGCATATCATGGAATCATCCAGCCAGAAGAGCGGCTCGTCATACTTATCGAAGGTTCCGTTTTTGTCTATTTCGCTGAGCACAATCTTTTTTTCATGCTTTGACAGGTATCCCGGTATGTTTTCAAATACCGCCGATACTTTGGAGCTATATCTCTTCGCCGACTTTTTTATATCGTCGCGGTACAGTTCCAGAATGTCTCTCTTCTCAATATCGGCCGCCGCAAAGTCTCTGTCGTTTTCCTTATACGCCAGTACAGCCTGAGGCATTCCTCCCACGAGCATATACTCCTTGAAAAGGCGCATCGCCCTGCCGTGCATCGGTCTTTCAAGGGGCACTTTTTTCTCCCAGCAGTCTCTTATATGCTCCAGCAGAATCTCTTCTCCCATGAATTCCGCAAACTCCTCGAAGTCCAGCGGATACATTTTCAATTTCCGTTCCTCCGATGGAATAGTGATGTTCTCCACGCTCTCCCGGATAGATATGAGAGAACCTGTTTCCAGGTAGTCGTAGCGTCCGTCTGCCACGAGGTACTTTACCGCCTCACGTGCCTTGGGAAACTTCTGGATTTCGTCGAATATAATCAGACTCTCTCTCCGGTAAAGACGCGTATTATATTCCAGCGACAAAGCCTGAAAGAAAATGTCAAGATTGGTGAGATCGTCGAACAGATTCCGCACGTTCTTTGAAGCGAGATTGAAGTCTACCAGAATGTAGGATCTATATTCATTACGCGCAAATTCTTCAGCTATCGTCGACTTTCCGATGCGTCTGGCTCCCTCTATCAGAACAGCCTTCTTTCCCTTGTACGTATTTTTCCAGTCAAGAAGCTTGTCATATACTTTACGTTTTATAATCATTGAAATCTCACCCTTTCCGCTAATACGCAATTTATATTCTATCAAAAATATAAACAGTACGCAAGATAAATTTCCAGAAAAACACCAATAGTACGCAATATAATTTTTTCTAAAACGTTCAGCAGTGCGCAGGGTAAGTTCAATTTCAATCCGCAGCCCGAAGATGGAAGCGGTTTTCTTTATGTGTTATAATTGGCTTGAATAGTGCGGTAAGGTATGGTATACCTGCGGAGTGGTTACGCTTCCACTCACAATCATGCTCATGCTTTTGGTAATCAATAAGAATATAAATTGCGTAAGCATTGCAGGCTTAATTATCTTAGGAATGCAGCTTATTCTTCTGATTGGATCTATTTTTCCGACAGAAATAGCGCTGAGAAAGACTTTTGATAAAAATGGGGAAAGGCGATAATACTAATTATTGCAGTTATAAAGCGGTTGTATGCACTCAAATCTGTCCTACAAGAAGGCAGATATTTTAGGAGAGGTGTTATGAAAAATATAATTACTATTCAGCACACACAGTCTGTTCATCACACTAATGGTATGGTTGGCTCATGGACGGATTGGGATTTATCAGACTTTGGGATTGAGCAGGCAAGTAATATAGGCCGGAACTTATCAAAAGAACTGAAAGGTAAAAAATTAGTGATGTATTCTTCCGACTTATTAAGAGCAAAACATACGGCGGAAATTGTTGGGAGTTATTTGGGAATTGATCCAATTTTACGGACAGAATTACGAGAAAGAAATTTAGGAAAATGTGTCGGTAAATCAGTTCAATGGCTTCGTGACCATATTGAAGTTCAAGAAAATACTATAGATGATAGAATGTTTTCTGATGCTGAAAGCCGAAGAGATGAATGGAATAGGCTGTTTCCGTTCTTTAATGAAATTATGATAAATAAAAATGAGAATATAATTATTGTATCACATGGCGATTTATTAAGTGTTTTCAATGCGATGTTTCTTGAATTGAATGTTGAAGCGCTGAATTCTATAGATATGTCAGGCCGCCCCGGAGGAGTATCTTTCATGTCTGAGAACGAAAATGGTAAACGTTTTATGAATAGAATGAGTGATTTATCATATATTAAATAATATACATGGCGCAATTGGAAGTGGACTGGCTATGTGAAATTGTATAGGCATTGCAGGAGTAATTATTCTCGGAGTGCAGCTTATACTCATGCCTCGGCAAACAGGGTTTGCCATTTACATGCATGCACAGCTTCTATGGAAAACAGAGTTTGCCATTTTACTGCTTACCACAGCTTCTATGGCAAACTTTTAGCCGTTATACGCATTAAAAACTACTGTGATATGTAATTTCTTGTTTAAATTCTACCTTAGTCTACAGTCAGCAGCCTGTTTTTCGACGTTTTTCAGGTTATATTCATGAAAAGTTTGCCTGCAAACCTCATTGCATCATGATTTTTGGCAAACTTTTTTGCCAGAGATTTTTAGAAAAACGCTTTTTTGGCAAACTCAATGAACTCAGCCACGCCCTGACGCAAACAGACAAAGTCCGAGAAGGTCTGCGCTGCCTCCCGGGCTTATATTTTTCTCTATGCATTCTCTGTCAAGGTCAGCAAGGGCTTTCCTTATATCAAAGCTTGCAGTTTCGGCCTTTTTCAAAATATCGGCGGCTTCAGACTTAAGCCACTTTGCCGCCTCAGTGCCGCCCCGGGCGATGACGTTGGTATCTTCCGCTTTGGCGATTATTGCGGTCAAAGCCTTCAGCGCGGCGGCTTCCTCGTCGCCTGCTGCAAGCCCCGCCTTTAAAACGGGCAGGCCTGTGTCAAAGACTACCGGATAGCCTGCCGCCGCTTCGCCTCTGATGCCGCTTATTCCCATTTCCTTGTTTATGTGTGCGCCCGCGGTATCCTCGCTTGTGGTTTTGGAGGACAATTTTTTTCCAAGCATAGCTACGTTTGCCCGAAAATCGCCCTCTCCTTTAGCTCCGCTCATTCCGGCGGCGCAAGCGAATATTCCCATAGAGAAGATGGCTCCCCTGTGGGTGTTGACTTCGTTCGTTGCTGCGAGCATGGTCTTTTCGGCTTCTTTGCCGAGACTGACAAGGCTGTCCATTGTGCCCTCATCTCCCGTAAGAGCGAGATATATTCCCGCATATGCGCAGTCCGTGAAATATCCCCGGAGAGCTTCTGCACTCTTCACAAAAGTACCTTCATCCATATCTCTGTGAGCTCCTGAGTTGAACCTGTCCACGAGGCCCGGCTTCGGGCCGATGTGAACCTCTGCAAGAAGGGAATCTACCGCCTGCTCCGAAATCCGGAGCGCCGTCTCGTCCACTTGTGTCGATACCATTATCTCTATCTGCTTTTCGAGAATCTCTTCGGTGGAATGGGCTCTGCTTCGTCCGCAGATAAATGCAGGGTTTCCGCAGAGGAGGCAGGTTCGACCGGACGCGCCAAGGTCTGTCCTCGAGGCTTTTGTACCGTCAGGTCTTATCACGTCTATATCAAAAATTCTTCCAAGAGGATGAAGCTCTTCTATTTCGGCCATCATCAGCTTAACCTCCACGGGCTCTGCAAAGGCAATCGCCATGAACTCGTCTCCTGCCTCGCTCCTAATGATTTCAGTCCTTCCTATTTCAACTCCGGCTGACGCAAGGGCCTCGGCAATCACCTCTGCTCCCCTGTCAAAAGCCCACGAAAACAGGGAGCAGTTTTTAACTGCTCCCGCGATGTTTAATGTGAAGCTAATGAGGGAAAATGGGGGCCGCTGCTGCGAACCGTCGAACTGCCGCGGGCCGCTAAACTGCTGCAACGCTACGAACCGCTGCTGCGCCTCCTGGATTAAGGTCTGCTGCCTTTCGGCTCTCGCGTCTCTGGCGTCCAGTATGGCGGAAAGTCCGGCGCATCTGCCTTCGTCGTACATTTTTCTTATTCCGTCAGCTGCGGCTTTTGTCAGGGCCTGCACGGCTTTTTCTCTCATTTAAAACTTTTCCTTTATCAAAGATTTTGTCACGTCCGGAACAAGGGCAAGAGCCTCGTCCGTCTTTCCCGAAGCGAGGAGTTGGCGCACTCTCGATGCGCTTATGACCCTGCCGTCGCCGTCCGTTACCCTTTCAAGCTCGGTAACCTTCACTCCGTATTCCGGCAGGATTTTCTTCATGGCCTCGTTATATGCGGCGGTGACCGGTGAAAATGGCTCTGTTCCCACGAACCGCACGTTTATTCCCAAAGGCTTTACCAGGTATTCCCCGAATATCCGAAGATCCAGCTCGCAGCTGATGTCATCCGCACGGCTTTTGTCCTTGAGAAAATACGTGGGGAAAACCGCCCGGGAAATCATATAGTCCCCGGACCTGTGCACTATAACGTTCTTTATGTCGGAAACTCCGGCTTTCACAGTCGTATATCTTTCCTCGCTGGTGAAAAGGCTTGCATCTTCGGAGACAACGAAAACGTGAAGAATATCGCACTCAGCTGCGGCTCTTTCGATTAAGTATCTGTGCCCAAGGGTGAAGGGATTGCAGTTGGCGACTACTGCGCCGGTTCTCTTCGCCTCCTGATAACCTGGAAATTTCTCCGCGGTTTCAGCCTTTAAGTTCTCCACGAAAGATTTTATGCCGTCTTTCCTGTTTTCCATGAAGAGCACGTCGTCCGTGGAAATTATGGGATAAAAGGACACTCCCGAAAACTGAGAGATGTTTTCCGGCTTCGTGTAGAGAAACAGGTGGGTTATTCCACGGCGGACGGCTTCATCGGTAATAAGCGATATAACTCTCGCCGTCAGGTTCTCTCCCCGGTGGCTTTCAGCCACAGCGATGCACTTTATCACCTTTCCCGAAAGAGACCCTGTTGCCGCAGGGGTTCCGTCGTCCTCGCAGAGCATGACGGAATAATCCACGGTTTCGTCGTAGTCAAGGCCGGAACATGCGAGAAAGGATACCATCTTTTCTCTTTTACGTCCTTTAAAAGGAGAGCCTGTCTCCTCGTAAAGCTGTCCGTAAGCCATTCCTATTCTCCCGCTACCTGATGAATTTCGTCGAGAAGGGAACCGTCCCTGTAAAGAACCTTTGCGATAACCTTTTCGCCCTGCTTTATCGGCTTTGGCACGCCGGTTATTTTTTCGCCTATGGCCTTCAGTTCCTTAATGTCAACTACAGGAAGGCCTTTTGCCTTGAGAGCCTCCTCCAGCTGGCGGTTCTTCTCTATGGAAGTGTTCACTGCGATTCCTCTCTGGGTTACCACCACGTCGACAGTGCTTCCCGGGGTGGATATGCAGTGGCATCTGTCCGTTATGAGTGGAAGCCTTGCTCTTACCAGCGGCGCAAGGATTATCGCAAGCTTCGCTCCTGCCGCCGTATCGCTGTGGCCGCCGGAGCCTCCCATGATATAGCCGTTGGAGTCAGTGTGAACGTTTACGTTGAAGTCCGTATCCACCTGGGTTGCCCCGAGGAGAACTACGTCCAGGCTGTCCACTGCGGCGCTTCTTCCGCTTACACCTGCGTACTGTTCTGCGCTGACCTCCATGTGGCGGGGGTCGTTGTTTATGGAATCTATGGCCTTAAGGTCAAAGCACTGAACGTCTATAAGGGACTCAAAGCAACCCTCGTTCAGCATGTCGACCATATATCCGGTGATTCCGCCCATGCCGAAGCTTCCTTTGATTCCGCCCGCCAGCATCTTTTCCTTTACGTACTTTGCAGCTGCAAGGGTCGCGCCTCCGGCTCCCGTCTGGAAGGAGAATCCGTCTTTGAGAAGTCCGGAGGCCTCTATTACCTCGGCGGCATACTGGGCGATTCTCAAGCCCACAGGATCTCTTGTTATCTGGGTGGTTCCCGAAACGATTCCCTTAGGGTCGCCTATTTCGTCAACCTCTACCACGTAGTCCACATAGACCTCCGGAATGGAGAATCCCGGAAGAGGGTAAGGTCTGAGGTTGTCCGTTATTACTACTACTTTGTCTGCGGTCTGGGCGTCGGCAAAGGCGTAGCCCATGGAGCCGCAGGCGGATTTTCCGTATTTTCCCGTGCAGTTTCCCATGCAGTCTGCGGAAGGCGCCGCCACGAAGGCCACGTCAACGTGGGACGTTCCCTTTATCATGTCCGAGGCTCTGCCGCCGTGGGTTCTGAAGACCGCAGGGTTCTTAAGCATTCCCCTTGAAACGGCTCTCCCCACTTTTGCGCCCATATATCCGCACTCTATGCCCGTAACAACGCCGTCCTTCATGTAGCCGATGAGGGGCTCGTGGCAGTCGAATATGGAGCTGGCGTTTACGGTTATATCCTTAATTCCTTTTTCTGCGATGACCTCCATCACCATGTTGAGGACTTTGTCGCCGTTTCTCATGTGATGATGAAAGGACACGGTCATGCCGTCTCTGATCCCGCAAAGCTCGACGGCCTCTTTTATAGATGAAATCAACTTGCTCACTGTCTTACGCCTCCAAACATTGCTTCTTCCATTTCAATTACCTGTTTTGCCCTGTTAACTATAGGCGCGTCTATCATCTTGCCCCTGAGCGCAACTACACCTTTGCCCTGGCGTTTGGCCTCCTCGATGGTGTCCATAACCTCGTGAGCGTAGTCTATCTCTTCCTGAGTAGGGCTGAATATCTCGTTTATGGCGGCAACGTGTCCCGGAGAGATGGAGGACTTTCCGGAAAAGCCCAGGCTCTTCGCAAGCTCTGCGTCCTTTCTCAGTCCCTCCATGTCGTTTACGTCGGTAAACGGCGTGTCGTACACGTCTATTCCGCAGGCTCTCGCCGCGCAGACCATTCTGCTGCGGGCGTAGAATATCTCGTTTCCTTCCTTCGTGCGCTTGCATCTCAGGTCGGCGGTAAGATCCTCGCCGCCTAAAAGCATGGCTCTCACTCTCTTGTCCGCTCCCGCTATGGCAAAGGCGTTTTCAACGCCGAGGGCGGTCTCTATGAGAGGGATGATTCCCACCGTTCCCTCGGGAATTCCGTATTCCTTTTCAAGGCCGCCGATGTAATCTGCCACCTGCTTTACGGTTTCAGGCCCGCCAACCTTCGTCGGCATAATCATGGACGGACGGCACTTAACAACTTCTCTCAGGTCGTCCTTCCAGAAGTCAGTGTCCACCGGATTTATCCTCACGATTACCTCGCAGCCCGTATCTCCCATGGTCTGAAGCATGCTCCTTACGAGGATCCTTGCGGAGTCCTTTTCGGCAGGGGATACTGCGTCTTCAAGGTCAAGGATGACGCTGTCTGCTCCCAGTATGTCAAAGTTCATGAGCAGATTAGGTGAATTTCCCGGAACAAAAAGCATAGTCCTCCTCATTACTTTTCACCTCCCGCTCTCTTAAGAGCCGTCTCCACTCTCGCTCTTATGACGCAGTCTACAGCTCCTCTGTCGTTTATGGTGATCTTGGCCTTTGAAACTCCAAGGGAGTCTGTTACGGCCTTCACCTGCTCTAAAATCTCGTCTTTAAACTGGTCGTATACCACTGAAGTCAGGTCTACTTCCAGCGTGTCAAAAGGCTCAGCCACCACGTATGCGTCGCTTGATTCCAGCGTTCCAGCAGTGGCAGTCTTTTTAATTTCCATCTCTGACGCCTCCTGTCATCCTAATATACTCTCTCTATCTTATCTATATCCTCGCCTATCTTAGGCGTTTCCTTCTGTCCTACCATGCCTACGACCAGATAGCACTTTCTCACCGGATCGTAAGGTATCTCCTTTATCAGCTTGAAGTCTTCTATTTCACCGGTGCTCTTCACGTGGTTTCTCGGAGCTGCACAGGTGACGATGTTGTCGCCGATGGTTATGTGGTCATCGTCATAGAAGGATATCGGAAGGTCTTCCTCAATAACCGCGTTAACCTTCTTTTCAAGCATCTCAAGGGAAACCATAGGCTTTTCCTTGAAGCACAGGAGAAATCCGTGTTTTATGTCAGCATGCTCATAGGTCTTCGGAAGGCCGTGAGACAGGAAGTAGCAGGTAATGTCCTCGGCGGAGTGAACCATCTTCCTGTACTTTATGGACTTGCTGACTATGTTGTATATGTCCTGGGGCACCGGGCCAAAAAGGTCAGGTCTGGTTACTATAACCTCCTCACCTATTCCTATAATTAAATCCGCATTTATGGGGCGGTTCTCGCTCTGAGGCGTTTTGAGGAAAGGATACACCAGGTCAAAGTGTTCAACCACCACTCTCTTGCCTTTGTCGATGGCCGTGGTTATAGCCTCTGCAAGCTTCGGCAGAGGAGTGAAGCCCTGTTCAAACCTTATGTCTATGTGATAGGTGTGAGGGGTTGCAAAAAGTGACATTCCGCTCTTTCTTATCATGGCAAGGGGGTCGTCCACCAGCTCCAGAAGGGGCAGCGGCCTTATGTTCACTCCCTCGTCGTCGTTGGTAAGCTCAAGACCGGGAAACATCCCCTTCACTATCATGCTCTTACCGGCTCCGGCCTCTCCCACGATTCCGATGAGCTTATCCATAGGCCTTAAATACTGCTGGGCTATCTGCATTCCCAGCTCACCCATTCTCACGTTGCCTCTCGGTGCAAAGTAAATGCTGTACAGATTTCTTATGTATGACATATATTTCTCCCGTTTTCTTAAATGCCATGAGAGGCACGCCGCTTTAAATCCCGGCGCGCCCCGTCTGCCTGACATATTTTTTCTTAGCTTCTCTTAGCCTTGCGCAGTGCTATGATTCTGTTCATTTCATTATACACTATCATGAAGCCTTCATCTACACCCATTCCCGGCTTTGCGAGAATCTGGTCAGGCTGGGTTGCCATAGCGCAGTTTACGCATACCTGTGCCGATCTGTCCGTCTCGTTGCAGGTACCGCCCTGGTATGCTCCGAAACCGTTCTTCTTGCAGTAGAGAACCGCTTCGATGGTGTTGTTGATTCCTCCCAGGTCTGGAGTCTTTATCTGAGCCATATGGCCTGCCTTGTTGTCGCAGAAGTAGATAACATCCTCAAGGGTGTTGCACCACTCGTCGGCTACCAGTTCCACGTTAATTCCGCGCCTGTCTATTTCCTCTCTCAGACCCTTCAGGCAGAGCATCTGCTTTTCTCTCTCACCTGCGTCCATAGGTCCTTCGATTCTCAGCTTGAAAGGCTTTGCAGCCTCTTCAAGGGTTGCGATGTAGTCTGCCATAGCCTTGAAGTTTTCGTTTCCGAAGGCCTGACCGATGGTTCCGTATACGTCTATATGCATAACAGGCGCGTAATCTTCAGTCGGTCTTAAAGCTACTATCCTGTCTCTCAGCCATTCTACGTACTCTCTGAGGATGGAGCCGTCTCTACCAAGCTTTGTCTCAACGTTGTTGATGAGAGCGTGAGGCAGAATTGCTGCACCCTTTAATATCATCTTGTCGGCGTTTTCATATCTGTTGTCGCCGGACTGGGTGAAGATAGGAATCTGCTTCTCGGAAACGGTAGTGCCGTATTCATCTGCAACTACTTCGCACATGAGTCTCTTTGTAGCCTTTGCAACGGCGTCCAGGATTGCCTGGGAAACTCCGTAGCGGATTGCTGTGTGAAGTCTCTTTCCCTCAACCTCGACCTTTTCCACTTCTTCTGCGAGAGCCTTGAAGTTGTCTGCCTCTCTGCCCTCGAGAACAGGCGCAACGTACTTTTCGATTACCGGAATGAAGTTAGAAGCGAGGAAGAGGGGATCTCTTCCGCCTGCTCCGGAGTACTGAACGGCTGCGCAGTCACCGTATGCAACCTGACCGTCCTCCAGAATGAGCATTACGGAGATGGACTCTCCTGCCTGTCTTATCTTCTCAAATCCCGGCGTCATCGCCTCACCGATGTATGCCGCTCCGTCGGATTTTGCTCCGGCTTTGATAGCTTTCTGATCGTCAAAGAAGAATCCCGTGCGTCCTGCGGAGCACACTACCTTTTCTATTTTCATTTTATGTTACCTCCTGAAAGTTGTTCGTCTTAGTTTTATCTGCATTTATTAGTATCTCGGTCTTCCTACGAGATGACCCTTGCTGATGGCGTAAACGTCGTCGATTACCATCTGGAATGATACGGTTCTGTTTTCAACCTTTGCTCTCTCCTCCAGCTTTTCCTTGTGGAAGTTCTTCAGCTCTTCGGTAAACGGCAGGTTTCCGATTTCGAGGATTCTTACGGCTCCGCTGTTATCTCTTGCAGGAAGCATGATTCCGGCGTTGCACTTGGCAGGTCCGAACGGAATATCGATGATACCTGCGTTGATTCCTGCAACTGCGCCTGCTGCGATGTCTCCGTATCCAAGCTCTATGCACTTATCCACGATACATCTGGTTTCTTCCTTGATGATTTCCTTTTCAGCTTCTACACGGGAACCCTGAAGAGTCTGATCCTTAAGCATGTTTGTAACCTGCTTTGTGCAGCGCAGGCCCTGACCGTTTGCTTCCTTTGTCGGAACGCCGGCAGCCTCGTGAGGAGTCTTTACGATTACCTTTGTCGCGCTTGAAAGTGCAGCGCAGGCAGCTCCCCATGCGATCATTCCGAAAGCCTTTGCCTCATCGGCAGGGAAGCCTCCCATCCACTGGTGGAACACGGTGGTTACGGTAACATCCTCGTAGCCGAACTTGATAAGGTATTCCTCAGTCAGCTCTTCGAGAGTTCTGATGGCTGCAACGTCCTGAACCTGGTTACCCAGCTGGCCGTAGCCTACGGTGATGTTCTTTACGCCCTGCTCTGCTGCAAGGAGCGCCTCGATGATGGCAACGGAGTGGGAGATGCACGGAGGAACGAGAGTTCCCGTAAGCGGTCCGTAAGGTTCTCTGTTTATATGAACACCGGCTTCCTCGTAAATTCCCGTAAGTCTGTCCACGTACTGCCAGTCCTTTATGGTTCTTTCGATAGGAATGTTCTTTGCGTAAGGGATGTTGTAGGAAATTCCGCCACCTTCGTAGGAAGTGAATCCTCCGGCGTATGTTATCTCGGCCAGAAGTCTCGCGTCAGGAGTGCCGTGTCTTACCTGTACAGGAGACTTTGTCGCCTCTATTACCCTTCTGCATCCTTCAACGCCGTGGTTTACAGCAGGAAAACCGTTAAGGTAAGGGTGGAACATGCCGTCTACCATGCTCTCCTTTTCCCTTCTGATACCCTCAGCGCAGTTCTCGTACTGATTCTGTCTGGTATATGAGTCGATGGTGGATGGAAGAAGATCTGCCTCTCCTTCGTTCTCCAGGTACTTTAAAAGCTCGATGTGATTTTCCACAAGGCCTACGCCTGCTCTAGGCTGAATCAGGGTAACCTTTTCTTCCTTCGCCTTTTTCAGCTTAAGGGAGAAGTTCTTCGTTTCAGGAAGGGACTTCTGGTAGTCGATTCCCTTCTTTATGTCTCTTACCGCTTCTCCTGTTTCCCAGGTCTTGAGAACTTCTTCACGTGTACGGTTAAACTCGTCGTCTGTGAGCTTTTTATTCTTTATATCAAGAAACTCCATTTTTTTCTAACTCCTTTTTCATTATTCGTAAGGCCGCGTCAGGATACTCCGTGCTCAGGAGACCCATGGCCGCCAGTATGTACTTTCTGTCAACCAGAAATCCCGCTTCCTTAGGTTTTAAGGAAAATGCGTCTTCCGGCTTTGACAAAGTGTGCTTCAGAATTTCTGCGGTACGCGTCGTGTGTATGAGAGCGCCTCCCGTTGCAACTACGGTTTTAACACCTGTCAGGTCCTTTCCCGTCTGCATGTAGCTTATGCCCGTCGGCGTGTAGAAGGGCTCCAGCTTTCCGGCGTGCCTCGTCACGGCAGCCTCCACCGCCATAGATGCAAGGGCGTAATCCAGAGCGATGAAGTCCGGTTCGTCTTCTCCCGGAACCTTGTCGGTGTGAACGGAGAGATAATCTATCATCTCCTCGCACTTCTTTTCGGAAAGTCCGGCAAGGTCTGAAATCCTCATTATATCCGATGCGGCCACGATGCCCTTTATGCTGTAGCGCATTCCGATGTCACCTTCAACAGTCCTCTTTGCGTAGTCCTCTCTGAGGCCCTTTAGAACTGCGGCTCCCGTCTGAGGAAGTCCGTATGACATGGAGTATACGTCGGTAGTGGCGCCTCCAAGGTCGACTCCAACCAGGTCGCCGATTCCCTTTTCCGTTTCGGTTCCCTTTGCCAGAAGCTTCATGGCTTCAAGCATAGCCGCCGGCGTTGGCATGAGTATTCCCTTTATCAGCTCCTGGGCCTTGCTCAGTCCCTTGGCCAGAACTATCTTCTTCAGGAATATGTTCCTTATAAGCTCCTGAACCGGCTCCACGTTGGGGATGTTAAGCTTAGGCATTACGTTTTCACATTTAAAGGTCTCAAAGTCTTCAAGTATTTCCGAAACCTCATCGGTGCAGCTTCTGTTTCCCGCAATTATTATCGGAAAGCTTCTGCTCTTAAGCTTCGCAAGCTGATGGGCGTTGTGGACTATGTTTTCCTTATTTCCTCCGTCGGTTCCTCCTGTAAGAAGGAGTATGTCGGGATTTATTTCGTCTATCTCATCCACGTCTCCGTCAGTCAGCTCGTAGGAATACGTCTTGATGACCTTTGCGCCTGCCCCGAGGGAAGCCTGCTTTGCCGCCTGAGCCGTAAGCTCGGGAACGAGGCCAATGGCCACCATCCTGAGACCGCCTGCGGCGCTGGAGCACGCATACTTTTCGCTGAACTCCAGAGGCCCGGTTTTCTCTTCCAGTATCTTAAGCGCGTTTTTAAGACCGTCGTTTATGTCGGTTTCTATGGTGGTGAAACTCTGGGCCGTACCTAAGATTTCTTCCTTTTCGATGTCAACTGCCGTAATTTTCGTGTATGTGCTGCCGAAATCTATAAGTAAAACAGCTTTCATTTTCTGTCGCCTCCGGTCTCCTTACTCTTCAGAACCTTTGTGATGGTGAACTCTGCCTTTTGCAAGGTCTTTCTTAAGGGCTGCTATGGTAACGGAAGGATCCGTTCCCGGGCCGAAGGCTCTGTCAAAGCCGAGAGCCTTGTACCTTTCCTGAATCTCCTTTTCCGGAACCTTTCCTACTACCAGATTTCCTCCTGCGTAAAGGAGTATATCCTTAAGGCCTGCCTCTTCGCACTTTTCTCTCATGCCGGTGCAGTCCAGCTCGCCCTGGCCGTAGAGGGAGGAAACGAGGATAGCGTCTGCTCCGTCCTCCACTGCGGCTCTTATCATCTCCTCCTGAGGTACCATTACCCCCAGGTTCGTTACTTCAAAGCCTGCATCCTGAAGAGCTCTGTTCAAAATGGTATTTCCAACGGCGTGAACGTCTGCGCCGATTACTCCCAGAATTACTCTTTTCTTTTTTTCTTTTTCCATTGGTGTCAGTTTTTCCTTTCGTATCGCTTATCTATTATTAAAGTTATTTCTTGACCGATTCCAAATATGCCTTTCTTCCCGTTTCGTAAAGGTTTCCGCCGTAGCAGTCCATTATGACGAAAAGGGGCATGTCTTCCACTTCAAGCCTGCGCACAGCTTCAGCTCCAAGGTCTTCATAAGCTATTATCTCGGCCTTCTTTATGGAGTTTGCAAGAACGGCTCCTGCTCCTCCTATGGCTCCGAAATATACGGCAGTGCACTCCTTCATGGCTTCTCTCACCTCGTCTGAGCGCTTGCCCTTGCCTATCATTCCTTTGAGGCCTTCCCTTATAAGTGTCGGTGCATATGCGTCCATTCTGTAGCTGGTGGTAGGTCCCGCCGAGCCTATGGCTCTTCCCGGCTTTGCAGGAGCAGGGCCCACGTAGTATATAACCTGGTCTTTAGGGTCGAAAGGAAGCTCCTCCCCCTTTTCCAGAAGCTCACAAAGTCTTTTGTGTGCGGCGTCTCTTGCCGTATATATGACTCCGGACAGAAGCACGCTGTCTCCGGCTTTCAAATCCTTTACCTTTTCTGCAGTAAGAGGCGTAGTTATTCTCTTTTCCATGTTATCCTCCTTCCTACAGTACCGCCGAGCGGTGTCTTGCAACGTGGCAGTTTATGTTAACGGCTACCGGAAGTCCCGCAATGTGAGTAGGCATCTTCTCGATGTTTACCGCAAGAGCCGTAGTGGCTCCGCCCACTCCCTGAGGACCTATTCCAAGAGCGTTTATCTTTTCCAGCATTTCCGCCTCAAGGTCGGCGTAGAGCTTGTCTTCATTTCTCACGTCGGTGCTTCTCATAAGAGCCTTCTTAGCCAAAAGGGCCGCTTTGTCAAAGGTTCCGCCGATACCCACTCCCACTACTATAGGCGGGCACGGATTAGGCCCCGCGTTTTCCACGGTTTCCAGTATGAACTTCTTCACACCTTCTATTCCGTCGGACGGCTTCAGCATCTTAATGGCGCTCATATTCTCGCTTCCGAATCCCTTAGGCGCCACCGTAATCTTAAGCTCGTCGCCCGGAACTATTTCAGTGTAGAGCATTGCCGGGGTGTTATCCTTCGTGTTCACCCTGTCGAGAGGGTCTCTTACGACGGACTTTCTCAGATATCCGTCCGTGTATCCCTGCCTTACACCTTCATCCACGGCTTTCCTTAAATCGCCGCTTATGTGTACGTCCTGACCTATCTCCAAAAAAACACAAGCGACTCCCGTATCCTGACAGATTGGAAGGTACTCGTTTTCGGCAATTGAAAAATTTTCCTCGATGATTCCGAGGATATTCTTCGCCAGATCCCACGTCTCCGTCAGTCGGCAAGTCGCTATTTTTTCTTTAATATCGTCAGGCAGATACGAATTAGCTTCCATGCAAAGTCTTCTGATAACAGAAGTTATATCCTCTGCACTTATCTCTTTCATCGCTATTTTGCCTCCTAAAAAATTTCGCCCGCAGGCTTTATCCGGTCGTCTCAAAATCGCTCTCCCGGCGACCGGCCATTTCCTATTATACATAACCGCCCATATATTAAAACCCCTATCCGCTAAAAAGAACATAAAAAGCACAAACCCGCGATAAGTGTTTTTTATTTTGATCTACAGTCCCCGAAAAGTCCCGAAAATCAGACTTTTCCCCATAGCTCCTTATCCTTGATATTGTTTTCACATAGTCCGGAATTGTTTTTTACCAGCATTTTCCGGGGAGTTCAAGAGGTTTTTTCAGAGACTTAATATGGTCTTTCCCAAGGCCTCAGGCCGAATTCGCGCAGAAGTAATGAAGCTTTTGAAGCTTTTGCACAGGGTTCTTAAAGCTTTTTAATTGACACGGCTGCCCTGGGCGGATATAATTTATGCTGTTCCCGTGAGGGAGTAGCAAGCGCCGCAGATGGCGGCGTAGCAAGTCAACATACTGGTTCTGCGCTTTTGCGCGGCCTGGCTTGTTTTAAATTGCGAGACTCATGTGCGGCAAGGTCTGCACGTGAAGTCTCTATTTTTTTAGAAAATCATCGCCCGGTATTAAGGGAAGCGGCTGCGCTTTGCCTCTTTGGCGGACAAATCCTGCATTCCCCCCGGGCGGAACGGAGAATTTTATGAGCTACGATTTTACATTTATTTTTACCAGCATCTCCTTAGGAGTTGGCCTTGCCATGGACGCATTTTCCGTGTCCCTTGCCAACGGCCTGAACGAGCCTCACATGAAGGGAGGGCGCATGAGCCTCATCGCCGGCGTTTTTGCGGTGTTTCAGTTTCTCATGCCGATGATAGGCTGGTTCTGCGTCAAGACTGCCGCCGACTATTTCGCCTTCCTCCAGAACCTGATCCCGTGGATTTCCCTCATACTTCTCGCACTTATCGGTGGAAATATGATTCGGGAGGGTATAAAATGTAAACGTGAGCCTGAGGAAGCAAAAGTCGAAGCGGTAAGCTTTTCCCTCCTCATACTTCAGGGCATCGCCACTTCTATAGACGCCCTGTCCGTAGGCTTCACAATCTCCGGCTACGAAGTTCTGACAGCCCTTGCATCTGCTGCGATTATAGGCGTGGTTACCTTCTTTGTTTGTTTTGCCGGACTTCTCATCGGCCGCAGATTCGGAACCGGCCTTTCCTACATGGCCCACATCTTCGGCGGATGTATACTTATAATCATAGGTATAGAAATTTTTATCAAGGGAATTTTATAGGAGAAATGAATTATGAAAGTAATGATTGTAAACGGCAGCAGCCACGAAAACGGCACCACCATGGTCGCCATCAACGAGATGATTAAAGTCTTTGATGAAGAAGGCGTTGAAACCGAAGTAATCCAACTTGGAAGCAAACCTATACCCGACTGCCTTCAGTGCAACTACTGCGTCAAAAACGGCAAATGCGTGTTCGATGACGAGGTAAACGAATTCGTAGAAAAAGCCTTTGACGCTGACGGCTTTGTCTTCGCTTCACCTGTATACTACGCCCACCCGAGCGGAAGACTCTACTCATTCCTGGACAGAGTATTCTTCTCCAGCAGCTGCGCCGACGGCTCGACCGCGTTCAGATTCAAACCGGGCGCAGCAATCGCCGTTGCCCGCCGTGGAGGCACCTCCGCAACCTTTGACGGCATAAACAAATACTTCGGAATTTCCCAGATGCCAGTTGCCGGCTCCACCTACTGGAACATGGTTCACGGCTTCAGAGCAGACGACGCGCCAAAGGACGAAGAAGGCATGCAGACCATGAGAAACCTGGCCAAAAACATGATATGGATGATGCGCTGCTTCGAGGCCGGAAAGCAGGCGGGAGTGCCTTATCCCGATTCCGAAACCGGCGCTATGACAAACTTCATCCCAAGATAGGCCGGCAGCCCGGTTCGGCTTGCGCTACGTCATGGGCGTTCGGCGCGGCCTGAGCGCGCGGTGCGTCCCGAGCTTGCGTTGTGTCCTGAAAGGAAAATCCATATGAGTACGACTTACGACAAAGAGCGTTTTGAAACAATTCTATCAGTGGATGACATGCTCGATAAATACTACGATTACTCTCTGACTTTCCGTAAATGTTCAGAGTGCCCCGGCTTCGGCGGCACGTGGTCATGTCCCGTGTTTGACTTCGACCCTTTGGCCTACTGGAAGCAGTTTCGGGAATTTCGCTTCATCGTAGACAGAGTTTCAAATGAAGGTGCGGCAACGGTCGAGGAAGCACAGGGGCGCCTCTTTGCGGAAAAGAAGGTTTACGATGCAGAAATGTTATCTCTCGAAGGGTTTTTTCCCGGCAGCAAATCCCTTGCCGCTCAGGAGTGCAATCTATGCAAAAAATGCGCACGTCTTTCCGGGCTTCCGTGCGTCCACCCAGACTCCATGCGCTACGCCCTCGAATCCCTCGGCATGCTTGCCGTCAGGATGGTGCCCGACTGCTTTGGCTTCGATGTTCTCTGGTCAGACGGTACTTCCATCCCCGATTACTACATCCTGGCAGGAGGACTGCTGACAAAATAAGCATAAAACGTGTTAAAATTGCACAATTTCCTCGGCAAGTCCCTGACTCTACAATGGGTCGAGTGACTATTGTGCAATTTGATTATACAATGAGTTTGACCAGGAGAAAGGCGGTGTTTATGGACAATCAGAAATTTGGACAGTTTATCATGACCCTGCGGAAAGAGAACGGGTGGACGCAGCTCGAGCTGGCTGAGAAGCTCCATGTTACCGATAAAGCTGTATCGAAGTGGGAGCGAGGTATCGGATTTCCTGATATAAAAATGATAGAGCCTCTTGCGGAAACACTGGGTGTCAGTATTCTTGAGATTATGCGTTCAGAAAAAATGAATAAACAGCCTGTTCCAATGGAAAACGCCCAGGAAGCAATCAATAATGTTATTGATGTTGTTGCCTACCAGAGAAGCATTGAGAGGAAAAACATTTTAATAACAATTACTGTATTCGCTGCCTTAGTTATGCTGATTTTTCTGATTGATACCATGCAATGGGAAGGGCTCATGATGATATGTCTGCCTATTATTATGCGCTCAACAGGGATTTATCTAATCGGGCTTAGTATACATCGTGCCCGGCAAAAATTAGCATACTCTATTACATTGTTATTGGGTTTGTTAGCGTTGTTATTTCCAATCACTCTATTCCTTCTATTGTGTTTTGCTTTTGCAATAGGGGGTCCTGTTCCCATATAATCGGTTATGAAAGGTTGGTTATTCCCGCTCCAACAAAGGTAAGACAAGTGGTTCAAGAATGATATTTGCAAGTGAAAATCATGGAGCCATCTTGCTTCATAAACCCCATCCTCGAAAAGAGTTGAAGGCATATCAGATAAAACAGCTAATAGAAATTTTAGAACAGGAGGGACTTATATGAATAACACAATACAGTACAAAGGATATGTGGGAAGCGTGGAATTTTCAGAAGATGACGGCCTGTTCTATGGTAAAGTTCTGGGCATACGATCATTGATTTCTTACGAAGGCGAGTCTGCCAAAGAACTTATAGATGATTTCCACGGTGCAGTAGATGATTATCTGGCCATGTGTGAAGCCGAGGGGAAAAGTCCGGAGGTCGCATATAAAGGCAGCTTTAATGTCAGGATTTCTCCTGAACTGCACAAAAAGCTTGTCATTTACGCTACAGCTCATAACATGTCTCTGAACAGTTATGTCGAAGACACTTTGAAGAAGTCTTCCGCAGCTTTGGCGGTGATGCGTTCAAAACCCGGTGGCGCTTTTTCTCAAAACCATCCTTACAGGAGCACTTGCCCCATGAATTTTCCGGGGCGGTGCTCCTGTTTAAATTATGCAACATTTAATATGATATCATACTTCGTTTAATTACAAAAAAACATTCTGTTTTCTATTCAGAGTTCAAAGATAAATATGCCAGTTTTCAATATAATTTAAGAAAAAACCGGAAGTAAAATAGGAGGTGTAAAATGAAAATTGCTTATCTTGATATTCTGTATGACGGTAATGATGCTTTTGAGGAAATCGCAACAAGTTTAAATCAACATGCTCCAGAATCAGTTCATGTTGATTATCACTATGTTACCGGAACAAATAACCTGGAATACATAGTTTTTGAAGAGCTTGTGCTGAATCGCATCATTTTAAAAATTAATCAATTGCGGGCATCCGGATATGACGCTGTAATTTTAGGGTGCTTTCACGACCCGGCCATCGATGCTGCACGGGAGTTGTATGACGATATTATCATTGCAGGCCCCGGTGAGTCATCAGTCCATCTTGCATCCACTCTCGGGAAGAGTTATTCGATAGTATCCGTACGACGTAAGACAACAGAAAAAATGCTCGAGAACATTCATCGCACCGGTCTGCTCTCCAAGCTGAAATCAGTCAGACCTCTTGAAATGCGAGTATCTTCATTACAGCTGGACAAAGATTTGCTTCACAAGCGTATTAAAGAAGAAATATCAAAGGCACTGGATATAGACGGCGCAGAAGTTATAATTCTTGGATGCACAATGGAAACCGGACAGTACAGAAGTCTTCAGGAAGAATTCTGCGTTCCCGTCATAGATCCCGCTATTGCCGCTATGATGAACGCTATCATGCAATACAACTGCAAAAAATATTGTGGCTGGAGTTATTCAAAAAAATGCACTTTTGAAAGGCCTCCGGAAAAGGAAATTCTTGATTATCTCAATATACAATTATAGCTTGCAAGAAAAACACCGGTAACCTGCCGGTGTTTTTCTATCTCTAAACGATAATTGAATATAGTATATGTGCGCTGATGCCCGCACATATCCCGCCTATTGTATGACATAGTATCGCATGCCCCGTGAGCTTCCTGAAGCCTAGTGTGTCCATCATCGCTACATGCGTGCTTAAATATCCGCTCCAGCACATACACATTGCCGTAAAGACTGCGACATCGTTTCCGGTCGCCAGCCCTTCCGATACTAATGTTGGAATAATCCCTATCGCTGCTCCGGCTGAGCCCAAAGCCGTAATCGGGACGGCCAGATCCTCAGATGACGTAAAGCCAAAAAGTGTATTGAATATGAAGTCGAATTTCTCAGCCACTTCCGGCAGCAGTGCTATTCCCTCATAAGCAGCGCCTGTAAAAGTTCCGTTCTCTGATGGCCCATTGGTAAACATCATTACGAACGTGCAGATGAGCAGTACTCCGGGAATAATGGCCAGCCCCGTCGATACTCCAGCCTTGCCACCCTCAAGCAGAGCCTCCAGCAACCTTTTTCCCACGCTGCCTTCTCTGACTACTCGTTCGTTCATAGAAATTACATATCCTGTATTTCTCGTGTCCATCATCTCATCAGGGCCAAATACTTTTTTTGTCTTCAAAAGCATAAGCCTTACACTGACAATGCTTCCGATTATAGCCCCCGCGTTTCCAACAACTGCGCTTAAGACAAAGTTGTTTCCGTCGCTTGATTTAATGCCTATGACAAAGGCTGTGACAATCAGACCCATTCCAAACGCTGTGCCCAGATTGTTTATAGCCGGCATCTGGTACTTTTTAAAGTATCTGCGAAAGTTATTATCCTCTGCTAATGTTAATATCGCCGGATTATCAGACAGGTACGTAGTCACAATACCGACTATTCCTGCTCCGGGTAAGCCATATACCGGCTTCATTAAAGGTGATATTAATTTATTGATAACTGCCACCACGCCAAATTCTGTAAGGAGTCCGGAAAGGCCGCCTGCTATTACTGCTATCGCCATTATATAAAAAACCGTATCCATCAGCAGCGCAAATGCGGTATTAAGCAGCGTATTTACCATATTGACTGCGCCCATTCCGTTTCCCAGGGTTCCGAAAACAACAACTACTATAACAAGAAATATAACAGTCTCCAGGCTCAGTGCTTTTTTAGTCTTGACCTCCGGTGTCATCAGCTTTCCTCCTCCACTATAAGTCCACAGATTTTTTCGATGGCGTTATAGTATATATCGGCTGCCTTTTCCAGAGAATCAAGATCTACAAACTCATTGGGCTCATGAGCAAGCTCTTCTTCCCATGGAAAGATTGGGCCAAATGCGATGGCATTCGGAATGGCTCTTGCGTACGTAGCTCCTCCTATAGAAATAGGTTGCGTTTCTTTGTCTCCGGTTACATCTCTATATACGTTCATCAGCAAATTTACAAATGGATCCGTTTTCTTAAAATACACAGGCTTCATATGACTAATCTGTGTTACCGAGAATGCACCGCCCCCAAATGCCTGATCCGTCTTTGTCTTTATATCTTCAAATTTCGCACTTGATGGATATCTTATGCTTGCCTGCATTATTACGGATCCGCCTTCTGACATCTTATATGTACCTACACTCATTGTAAGTTTGCCTGATTCTTCATCGCTGCACGCCAGACCATTCTTCTCGCCAAAGTAGTCATCACCGATAACGCGACAGTATTCCGCGGTGAATTTATGATGAGAAAACTTCTCCGCAGGAAGCCTATTCAATACGGCAATCAGCTGCATACCTGCATTAATTCCCTTTTCCGGATTCATTGCATGCGCATTTTTCCCGTTTATGGTAACAATCAGCTTATCGTCTTCTATCCTGGAGGCCCCATCGAACCTTTGCTTTTCTATCTCATTCTGAACTAATTTACTTGTCGCCTCAAGCAATTCGGCTCGTACTTCGCCTGACCCGAAGCCTAAAACGGCTTCCGCTTTAGCTGCAACCGCATTTCTTGCGGAACCCCCGTTTAGATCCTCAAGTACAATCTCTGCATCGCTATCGGGAGTTTCATGATTATATATAATATCTACATCATATAATCCTTTTTCACAGTAGATAACCGGAAATTGGGCATCAGGTACTATTGAATAATCAGGTACTGCATCGGTTTTTTGAAGATAGTACGGCATATCCTCCCAATCCTCTTCTTCGTTTGTTCCGATTATTATTCTGATTTTGATTCCTTCAGGAATTTTACCATCGTCTTTCAATTGCGTTGCCGCGTACATACATGCAAGCAAAGCGCCTTTATCGTCAGAGCTTCCTCTGCCGTATAACCTGTTTTCAACCAGCACCGGGTCAAACGGTTCTGTTTTCCACCCTTCTCCGGCAGGCACAACGTCACAGTGCCCTAAAATTCCGATAATGCGGTCACCATCTCCTAAGTCCAGCTCACCCGCATAACCATCGTAGTCTTTTGCTTTGTATCCGAGTTTCTCACCTATTTCAAGAAACCGATTGAGACACTTGCTCACATTTTGTCCAAAAGGAGCTCCCGGTGTTCCACTCGAATCGTACACAGAAGGTATTTTGACAAGGCTTATGAGATCCTGTTTAAATTCCTCTTCCATTTTACTCCTGCGCATCCTGCAACACCTCTTTCTTGTCCTGCTTCACCGCTACATATACGATATAATATACAACTGCTGATGCAAAGAAGCCCAGGAAAAGCCCGTAAGGCGCAAAATACGATACCAGGCATCCTATTATCCATCCTATAACGCCCGCCGGATTAAAGAATTTTGCATACTTCCAGTTTGATGGTATTCCCTTTCTGATAATCCAATAATCCACAAGCATTACGCCGGCAACCGGGAAGAAGAATACTCCAAGAATATCGACAAATGCTCCGATATATGCATCAAATCCTACCATGGCAAGGACAGTGCCGAGCGCGCCGCAGATAAGAGTTGCCATCGCACGCTTATCATCCTTCATGTTAAACATTGCTACTGTTGAAATACCGGCACAATATGCATTGTTCGTATTGGTAGTCCAGGTTGCCAGGATTAGTATAATAAGTCCGATTGCCGGGAGTCCTGCTTCAAGAAGCACTACGCTTATATCGTATTCCCCTGTGGCCTTTGTTAAAACCGCGCCAACAATGAGGAGCGCGATACCGGCCGGGCAAAGCCCTACGAAACTTGATGCAAACACGCCTCCCCTGCTCTTCTGGTAACGCGTAACGTCAGGAGCCACTGTCATTCCACATGATAAGAAGCTTAACGTCAGAAATATGCCGTCTGTCATTGACATAGGTTCGCCTGTTGCATCTTCCCCCAGGTTTCCTGTTCCAAATTTATTGATTCCCATTATCATTCCTATTACAAAAACGATGAAAAGCAGCGGTACGCATATAGTATTCAGCCATTTCAGACCATCAATACCCTGTACTGCGGTACTAAGCATAATAATTCCCCATATTGCTATAGATATGATTACAGGGAAATCTATTCCGAACATCTGATTAATCATTGTAGAAAATGCTTCTCCACAGACCACATTCTGTACCGCAAACCATCCAAACTGTGAAATGGCAAACAGCGCTGAAATAAGTATTCTGGCTCCTGAAACGCCGAATGATGATTTCGCAATAACTGCAGTAGGTGTTCCCAGATCAGATCCTATTGACCCAATAAATGCCATTACCAAGCCCGATAAAAAGTAACCTATTGTGCCCGCAATAATTGCATTTGCTAATCCCATTCCCTCTACTAGCATTCCTCCGAGCATCAGGCTCGGCACACAGATGTAAACCCCGGCCTGAATAAAGGCTACATCAATCCAACTTTTCTTTTCATTTTCTGGTACAACTGAAAGTGTCGTCGTTTCAATTACCTTAGTTTTTTTATCACTCATACATGCACCTCCTGTTTCGTTATAATATTTTCTAAATTATATTCCGGCGCATATATTTTATCTTTATTGTCATTTCAAAAAAGTTTGTAAATTTTTGTAGGCGATGTCACTTATAAAATTGATAGAGTTTAGAAATCAAAGATATTGTCTCATAAAACGCTATTGTACCACCATCCATTTCCATCCACTCTCTGAGTTTGTTCAATCGGTAGCGTACCGTATTTTCGTGCTGATTCACCGCTTCTGCCGTAAGCTTAAAATCTCCGTTATATTTAACAAAAGCTGCCACCGTATTTAAGACATCGTCTCTGTGTTCTGCAGACGTATGCTCATCGATCACTTCGATTACAGAATTGTAATACTCCTTTGCCTCGCTATTGTCAGAAATAGCAGCAATAATACCGTACGACGATATCCTCGGGAAAGAAAACTCCACACAGTCTGTCGCTTTGGCAATTCTGTTAGCATTATTTGACTCTATCAGAGCCTGTTTGAAACTTCGCTTTTCAAAAGCCTTGCTTATACCCATGGATCTTACATCATAATATTCCCTGATTGTATTTTTTATCAGGTTTATGTGCTTTTTCAGAGAAACAACATCCTTGTCGCTTACGATATAATAGTTTAAGTAATTGCACTCTACAAATGCGTCTCGCGCACTCGACAACGCCTTCACTTCAAAATCTTTTTTTAATATATCTGAAGCTGGTTTTCCAGAAAAAGCGATAACTGCTATATATGGCTGAATGTCAGATTCAAAACTGTCCAATAATGCTATTACATCTTCCTCCGAAAGATTCTCACTCAATATTTTCTGGATGCGATACATTCTGGATGCATTGTAAGTTTCTATAGCTATGTACTTATTAACAGCTTCCATAATATCCACATATCTTTTATTTTCAGGGAAGTACAACAGCGGAAACCTTTCTCGATCACATTTTTCCTTTATTCTTTCAGTAATAAGTTTTATATTATCGCTGGATACTATTACCAGCCCACTGGCTCCGTTATCTATCAGAGTCTGTATATATCCTTCGATGCACTTTTCATCAGTTTCACCGGAATACTGATGAAGGGAGGATATGAACAAATCTCCTGTACCCATGGTCTCCTGTGACATATATTCCACACGAAAGTCATTAACTCCTATGCTTGTGATATTCTTATGCAGTCCTTCAGCGCCTGCAATTATTTTAACTCCTTTAAATTCCGGAGATGCTATAATGCTTTTCACGGATATAAACATGCTGGTCTCCTTTCCTGTCACCAAACATTTTTTACATAAATACCACGCTAGCAAAATGCGGTGTGATATTATGATTATATCACACCGCATATGCCTTAAATATTCCCTTATTTTACAGGTGAAATTGCCAGCAGTTGTTCGTCTACGATTTTGCCATCTTTCATTATCTGGTGACCGTCAAGCCATACGCTCGTTGATAAACAGATACCATCACTATGAGATACTGCATTCTGTCCATAAGGCGGAGCCTCTTCTGCGCTGACAAAACCTATTCCCCACTCTGTACAGCCCCAAATTCTCTCATCTTCCACGACATTCCCCGTAAGCTGAGCTCCCGGATTGAAACCGTATGCCATATGCGCCATTTTCAACATACCTTCATCATTGAAGTCTTTGAGCCACTTCTCAAACATAGTGGCATCGCTTCCGCCTTCTATCTTCACTATTTTACTATTCTCTACAGTAAGTTTGACGGGTTCAGAAACTTTCCTGCCAAATGGAGGCGTAATAGATCCGTCAAACACTATTGTTCCATTTACAGTCCCAAACTTAGGAATAACATTCAGCTGACCCGGACACATATGCATGCCAGGAACGTTTGTTTCTCCGTAGTCACATGTAAAAACATAGCTTGGATCTATATCAAATTCAACATCTGTGCCTGCCGGAGTTGTAGCCCTGACTTTTTTTGCCTTTTTATGCATATCATGCGCTGCCAGCTGAAACTCTTTAAGAGATTTGCAGTCCACACTTCCGATTATCCTCATGAGAACTTCAGGGGTAAAGTCATCCATGCATAAATATCTGAGTTTTTTATTCTCCTTCTCCGCAATAGTATATGGTGTAGAATAAATCAGCCACTGATGATTTAACTCAATCCAAACATCTGCAACCTTTACCGCAGCTGTAAATGCATCAACTGGGATATCAGGGTCTGCAGCCTGACCAACGCCGCCGGGTGTTGGGAATGTCACAACCATTACTCGTCCGCCTGCTGCTCGTGCGCTGGACGCTACCGCATCTACTACTTCCATACTTGAAGACGTATCTGCAGAAATAACTACATTTTCACCTTCCTTAAGCTGAAACATTTCGTTTATCAGTTTGTCTGCCGCTCTTTGCAAATCATACTGTAACATTGGTTATCCTCCTTTTTCATGCTGTGATTAATTTATCTCATACTATACTATGCCTGCGAGAATAACTCTTTGTTTGCACAACAAAATATATCGGTTTTTTTTGAATATTTACATTCCGTACTTACAGATTGGTGCTCATGTTTAAATTATGCTTCGCTTCGACAAAGGCGTCTGTTTTCGGCGGTTTTGTCGAAGCTTTTTCGGCTTCAGGGGCTGCATTTTCAGGTTTTTTCGAAGATTCACCGGTCAAAACCTGCTCACCCGCTCATATTTTTCGGCAGATTCCGTTTTCTCGTCAAAAATGTCGAAAAAGCCTTCGACAACTTGCCGGGAAACCCGTTTCATTGTCGAAGACTTCCTTAAAATCTTATTATTCCATTAGCCCGGCCCTTCACGCGGCGCTTTATGACGGCGGCTCTGTCTAGAACTCGGCGTTCTTCGGCGTTCTCGGGAACGGAAGCACGTCGCGGATGTTGCTCATGCCCGTCAGATACATGATCATGCGCTCAAAGCCCAGTCCGTAACCTGCATGCTTTACTCCGCCGTAGCGGCGAAGATCCAGATACCACCCGTACATTTCTTTGTCCAGACCCAGCTCGTCCATGCGGCTTTCCAGAATGTCGAGTCTTTCCTCTCTCTGGCTTCCGCCGATGATTTCACCGACTCCCGGAACCAGAAGGTCGCAGGCGGCAACAGTTTTTCCGTCATCGTTTAGTCTCATGTAGAAGGCCTTTATGTCCTTAGGGTAATCGGTTACGAAGAGAGGCTTTTTGAATATCTCCTCCGTAAGGTATCTCTCGTGTTCCGTCTGAAGGTCGATTCCCCACTCAACGGGATACTGGAATTCCTTGCCGGATTTTTTCAGAAGCTCCACAGCCTCGGTGTAGGTAACTCTTCCAAAGTCGGAGTTCACTATGTGATCCAGCCTCTCCAGAAGTCCCTTGTCTATGAAGCTGTTGAAGAATGCCATCTCTTCAGGTGCGTTTTCCCTTACGTAGGTGATGATGTACTTCACCATCTCCTCAGCCAGCTCCATGTTGTCCTCAAGGTCCGCAAAGGCTATTTCCGGCTCTATCATCCAGAACTCGGATGCATGCCTTGCGGTGTTGGAGTTTTCGGCACGAAACGTAGGGCCGAAGGTATATATGTTTCTGAATGCCATGGCAAAGGCCTCGCCCTCAAGCTGCCCGCTTACGGTAAGGCTGGTTTCCTTTCCGAAGAAGTCCTCGGTGTAATCTATTTTGCCGTCTTCAGTCTTTGGCGGATTTTCCATATCGAGGGTGGTTACCCTGAACATCTCCCCTGCGCCTTCGCAGTCGCTTCCCGTAATCAGCGGAGTGTGCACGTAAACAAAGTGCTTCTCCTGGAAGAATTTATGTATGGCATAGGCTACCAGAGAGCGGACTCTGAAAACCGCGGAGAATGTGTTGCTTCTCGGTCTCAGATGTGCTATTTCTCTGAGAAACTCCATGGAGTGTCTCTTCTTCTGGAGCGGATAGTCGGCGTCTGCTCCGGCCTCGATGGTCACTTCGCTGGCCTTTATCTCAAAAGGCTGCTTTGCTTCGGGGGTAAGTTCAACCTTTCCCTTAACGCAAAGAGCTGCCGCAATAGGCGCCTTGGAAACCACGTCGAAGTTATCTATTTTATCTGCCTCGTAAACTACCTGAACGGATTTGAAAAAGCTGCCGTCATTCAGCTCTATGAACCCGAACTTGTTGGAATTTCTATTAGTTCTGACCCAGCCTCTTACTGTTATTTCCGCATCTGCATAGGCGGCGGTGTTCCTGTGTAGCTCTCTGAGCTGTACGTCTTTCATCTTTTTCCTCCTCGTTTTATTTTTCTTTGCGCAAAGCCTGCGCCTGCCGGATTTGCGGCACTTTATACAGTTTACCAATTAAACGGCACATTTTCAAGCACTATTCCGTAAGCCTGTACTTTGCGTAACGTCCGCCGCTCTGTATTGTCAGCCGGCCCTCACCCTGAAGCCGTTTTATCACTGAATATGCCTGAACCGGAGAAATGTTGAGCAAACTTGCTACATCCTGCTTTGATACGGTGCCTCCCTGGGTACGGGCCAGCTTTACTACCAGCTCTTCATAACGGATTTTATCGATATCCGTCTGTCTCACATACCCTTTTGTCTCACCTTTTTCACGATAAATTTTCCTGCCCAGTATAAATGTCCTGCCTCTCCCCCTGCCGTAAGTTTCCAGAATTCCCTGCTCCACCATACTCTCCACGGCGGAGCGCACTTTATTCTCGCTGAGATTCGTAACATTAACTATATGCTCTATGTTCGTTCTCCGTTCACAGTTTACTACTGACAAAATCATCAGCGTATATATGGAAAACGTCTTTCCCTGTCTGTTCTGTTCATCTGAAATGAATTTAATAAAAGGCATATCAGGCTTTGCACGCTGAATAAATAATCTGACGTTGGCAGGAGTCGATTCAGAATAATCAGGCCATGGACGTCCAAAGATTATCGAGCCTTCAAATATTCTGTCTATTCCTCTTCCGGTTTTCTCCGCAAGGCCTATTCGCTTCATAGCGTCTGCAAGAGCGGGATTGCGTCCATGCGGCTCCACCGTAAGCAAATTCTTCAGATTAACACCATCAATGAATCCGCCCGGACTGCTTATAGTCATACCTTCATCGTCGATAACCACCCTTACTCTTCCAAGAACTGTATAATCTCTGTGGCAAAATGCATTGACAAGCGCCTCTCTGAAAGCAGAACGGTCAAATTCCGGGACAGGAAGCCTTAGAAGTCCATATTCCATTTCCTTCTCCGGATTCCACGCCTTCAGGTACGTTTCATAGTCCTCAAACAGCTCCAATAGCGGCTTGCTGCTTTCCTCATTCATGCGAACTTCCGTTCCTTCCATAACCTGAAACGCGGATTTGGCCGAGGGCATCAGCTCTGCAATTCTGCGCTCCTTACCCAGGAGAAGCATTCCGGTAACCGTAGGAACCAGAGTCTCTCCAATTCTTGTAACAAGATGAAGAGCAATATCCAGTTCGTCATCAGAAAGCGTGAGCAGGTTTTTTTCTCCTCCGTGTCTCGTTCGGATTATTTCCCGTAAGCGAACCCTCTGATTCGGATCGAGATCTTCCATAACCGCCCCCGGCAGAGGCTGGGCAGAAAAATCCAGCATGCCAAGCTCAGACAATCTCGCCGGTATTTCATACGGATACATAGGAATCACTTCCGGAGCTCCGTCAAGTTTAAGCCTTCTGCGCAGTATCTTTCCGGAAGAAGTCGATACTATGCCCTTGGATTTCGGAACTTCAATCTTCAGCACATCCATACCGTTTTCTGATATTATATCTGCACGAACGGATACTGGAGGAACGGTACTGTTTGCTATAAGCGCAGTCACTCCCGCCACATCTTTATGCTTCTGATGTACTCCTGTAACAGTTCCATCGTCTTCAACCCCCAGATATAAGCTACCCCCGGCAGAGTTTGTCATGCCAACAATATCTTCTATCAGATCGTGATCCGGATAACGCTTCAAATCACTTTTAAATTCGGTTTCAAGGCTTTCTGAATCCGGTATTAATTTCATATCTGCACCTTCCCGTTATCAGGTATTCCCCGTCTTTTGTTTCAATTCAACTCAATTCGATTGTCAATTCAATTTTAACTCAATTAAATTCGATTGTCGAGTTAAAAATGCGGCCTAACTCAAATTTTCGAGTTAAACCGCATTGGAATTGAATTGAGTTGACTTACTTTCCGGTCTCTCCCAACATCGCATAGATTATCCGGTCGCGCCCTGCGAGGTCTTTAAGGCATCTTACATCGGTGTAGCCTCCCGCTTTGGCCAGAATCTCCTTTACAGCATTTCCCTGGTCACAGCCTATTTCAAGAAACAGAATCCCGTTCTTTCTGAGGCAGTTTCCGGCATCACGGGATATTATTCTGTAAAAGTCCAGGCCGTCTGCGCCGCCGTCAAGAGCCGACATGGGCTCGTGGTCTTTGACTTCCGTCTGAAGGGTTGGAATTACGCCTGACTCAATGTACGGAGGATTCGATACTATCATATCGAATTTTTTCCTTTTGAATCCGCCGACAAAAGGTGCGAACATGTCGCCTTCGGCAAACTTTATGTTCTTATGTACACCCAGCTTTTCGGCGTTTTTGCGCGCCACCTCAAGGGCGGCTTTGCTCACGTCGGAACACGTCACCGATGTCTTTACGCCGGTCAGAAGCTTTGCGAGAGATATTCCTATAGCCCCGCTTCCCGTGCAAAGGTCTAAAATGTCCCACTCCCTGCGGCGCACATTTTCCAGTTTATCTCCCCGAAGCATGCCGTCCTTTATGACGGAGATGACGTCTTCCACCATGGTCTCCGTGTCCTGGCGTGGTATGAGGACGTTTTCGTTCACGTCAAACTCAAGGCCCATGAACTCCTGAATCCCCGTTATATACTGAAGGGGCCTTCCTGAAGCCCTGTCGTCCACCAGGCGGAAGTACTCGTCGCAAAGCCTGTCCTCCACAATCTCCTGGTACATCAGAATGAGCCTGCTCCTGTCGATATTGCGCATGAAACAGTACAGAAGCCTGCTGTCAAGGGTCGCGTCGGCAATTCCCGCATCGACAAGGCGCCTCTCTCCTATTGACAATAATTCCTTTACAGAAAGACTCATCTCTGTTCTCCTCCTGTTTCGATGCAGTCATCCTTTTCCCCTACAACGTGCTCCTCTATAAGGTTTGCGTCGCAGTCGCATATACCCTCTATAAACGGTGTACCCTCTGGAACGAGAACCGCCTTCATGGACGCGATGGCAACTTCAAGCTGCTCCTTCGTCGGTTCGTTGGTGGTTATCTTCTGAAGCCACAGCCCCGGCACGCTTAAAATCCTCACCAGCCAGTTGTCGCTTCTTCCGGCCCACCTTAACAGCTCGTAGGAAAGGCCTGCCACCACAGGTATGAGAAGAATTCTCGACAGAAGCCGCACAGCAAGATTCGGCCAGCCGAGAAGGGAAAACAGTATCAGACTGATTACCATTACAAACATGAGAAAGCTGGTTCCGCATCTCGGATGCAGGGTGTAGAACTGCTGAGCGTTTTCCGGCGTAAGCTCGAGGCCTTTCTCATAGCAGTGAATGGTCTTATGCTCTGCTCCGTGGTACTGGAACGTCACTTTTATGTCGCTCACCTTGCTAATTGCCCAGATGTACAGAACAAAGAGGAGCATGCGCAAAATGCCCTCTGCCAGATTCAGTATAACGTGATTTTCGGTAATTGCCCCCAACAGGCTCACGGCCGCCGTAGGAAGCAAAATAAACACTCCTATACTTACGGCTATGGCAAATATTACCGCCGCGTACATGAGAAAGTTCCAGGCAGCTTTTTCCCCGAATTTTTCCTCTATCCAGAGCTCAAACTTTCCTTTTTCCTCTTCTTCATCGTCGGCATCCGCCAAAACGTCCGCGGAATACATTATGGTGGACATTCCCGTAACCAGGGAATCCACAAAGACAAACACACCCCGCAGGACAGGAATCCTGCGCAGTTTGTTCGTTTTTTTAAGAGGAGTCGTTCTGATGTGAAGCCGCCCGTCAGGCCGCCTTACGGTCACCGCAAGTCTGTCCGGTCCCTTCATCATAACTCCGTCCAAAACTGCCTGTCCTCCGATGGAAGTGGGGCATGCGTCCTTTAAAAATATTTTGCTGAAATCCATTAACTCTTAAACACTTTCCTGATAATTTCTATAAAGTCCCTGTTTGTTCTGGTGTGAGCCAGATTGTCTATTATAGCCTCGGCCGCATCCTGATTTGACGAGCCCGAAAGAGCTTTTCTCATCAGCCATATAGCTTCCAGCTCATCCTGATTCATGAGAAGGTCTTCCCTTCTGGTACCCGACTTGTTAAGGTCGATGGCTGGGAATATTCTCTTCTCCGAGAGCTTCCTGTCAAGGTGAAGCTCCATATTACCTGTACCCTTAAACTCCTCGAATATAACGTCATCCATGCGGCTTCCCGTTTCCACGAGCGCCGTGGCAAGGATCGTCACGCTTCCGCCCTCTTCCAGGTTTCTCGCAGCGCCGAAAAACTTCTTAGGCTTATGCAGCGCCCCCGGGTCAAGGCCGCCCGACAGAGTCCTTCCCGATGCGGGAACCACCAGGTTATAGGCTCTCGCAAGGCGGGTTATGCTGTCTAATAGAATTACCACGTCTCTGCCGTGCTCGGCCAGTCTCTGAGCTCTTGCAAGAACCATCTCCGCTACCTTCACGTGGTGGGAAGGCATTTCGTCAAATGTCGAATAGATGACTTCTCCTCCGCGGAGCGATCTCTTCATGTCTGTTACTTCCTCAGGTCTTTCATCGACCAGAAGGACTATGATTTCCAGTTCCGGGTGATTTTTCTCGATGCTGTTGGCGATATTTTTAAGAAGGGTGGTTTTTCCGGCCTTAGGCGGCGCTACGATGAGGCCGCGCTGACCTTTCCCGATAGGGGCTATCAGATCTATAAGCCTCGTCGACAAATCCTGAGGCGAAGTTTCCAGTGTGATTCTTTCTTTTGGGAATATAGGCGTCAGTCTCTCAAAATCAGGACGCCTCATCGCTACTCCCGGCTCATCGCCGTTTACGGTGAGCACATACAGCAGCGCCCCGAATTTTTCTCCTTCGTTAGGAAGCCTGGATATACCTTTTATCTTATCTCCCGTCTTCAGATTGAACCTTCTTATCTGAGTCGGAGATACGTATATGTCGTCTTTACTGGTCAGGAAGTTATTAAACCTAAGAAAGCCAAAGCCTCCATCCGCCATGTCCAGAACTCCTTCGACCTCAGGCCGCTCCCTCTCGTCGTGCTTTCTCTCGCGATGCCTGTGCCGCTCCAAAGTCTGCTCTTCACCGGCATCCTCCGAAATTTCCGCCTCCGGTGACGTACCATCTTCCGGCGATGTATCATCTTTCGGTGACGCATTTTCCTTCGACGCTGCGCACTCTTTTGCTTCATCAGGCGATTCACAGCTTTCCGATTCCACGGACGCAGCCCATGTCCCCATGGTTTCCGCATCTCCCGAAGCTTCGCGTCCCTTCGCAATCTTTACAGTTTCGTTTTTTTCCATATTTTATATATCCTCACGTTTCCTGTCAGGGCATGTCCCCGTCAGCCCCTCCGATTAATGCACTGCACATTATTATATCACCTGCAACGCCTTTCCACAATCGAAAGAAATGCACCGGAAATTACAAACGAGGTGCTTAGCTTATTTTGCGTTGCTATGCGAGCGGGTTCGACTTTTAAATCGATATTTGAAAATAAATCGAACGGTTTTTCGATGTCAAAGCCTGAAAACAGCTCGTAGGTCGAACATATCTGCCGTTTTAAGAGGGTTAAGACTTTGAAAGTTCGACCTGATGCCCAGAATCTCCGCTTCAGACCGAAAATCCGTTCGACCTAAATGCGGAAAACAGGGGTTCATATCGAACTATTCCTTGAAGACGTGGCTGCGTGAAAGGCTCGAGCGGTGGTGACGGGTGAAAGGCACTACCTGCAAATCGTGGGCACAAAAAACACAGGCTGAAGGTTACACAAATCTATACTCTGCAAGAGTAATTTTTCCTTCAGTCTGTGTTTTTATTTAAATTATCCTTCTGTCGTTTGAATCGTCAGGACTACGCGAATACGGCGACTACGACTGCGCGTCTGCCACTCTTTCGCAGTATACTACGTACCGCTGGTAGTTGTGTCCCAGGGGGTGGCATGTTATAAGGGTGATGAGATCCCTGCCGGGCTGTATTTTTACTTGATCCACTTCGTTCGGTCTTATGACTTTTGTTTCAGCGACCCGGTAGGTCAGGGTTTCCCAGATGTTTGTGAAGGTGATCTCGTCGCCCGCTTTCAGCTTTTCTATGTCGATGAACATGGGCTTTCCCCAGAACCCTCTGTGGGCCGCAATCACGCAGTTGGTGTTCTCGCCGCCTATGGGAAGGCTGGTCTCGGTGAGGTGCACTGCTCCTTTTGCCATATTGTCCACCGTGGCGCCCAGGTATACAGGCAGCTTCACGTCCATGGCCGGTATGTCGAGATACCCTATCATATTATCCTCGAAGCCCCATTCCGTAAGGTCGAAGCTTGCGGGCTGGTAGCTCCACGCGTCTTTGAAATCCGCCTGACCGTTCTCGAAAAGATCCTCGTTATACTCCTCCATCAAAGCGCGCAGCTCCGGGAGGTACAGGTCTTTCGTTTTTTCTTCATAGTCCTCAATCACGTTTTGAGCCTGCCTGTCGTAGGCGACCTCATTTACTAACGGAAAAGCAAGGAGCGCTGCGCCCGCCAAGAGAATCAGAACGGCAAATATCCTTATAACCTTCCTGATCACTTGAGAATCTCCCCTTTAAGTATTTCAATGCGGCGTCTCTTTTTATTCATGCGCCGCTTAACGGCCAGGGCTATGATAATCATAACGATAACGGCTCCGGCAGACGCGCCTGCCGTAATCAGAAGAATCCTGTCCGACTGGCTCAGACCCGTCCGCTGCTCGATGCTCTCTGCCACTTCAGGCACATACTCCGTCCGGGAGCCCCTGACCAGAAGCCTGTGAGAGTTGATTCCGTACGGGGTGCAGGTCAGGAGAGTGGCCATGTCTTCCCCCATAACCCGGTCAAGCTCTTCGGTTCTGTTAGGTTCTACGACTTTGATGCGGTCAACCTCGTATGCAAGGGTTTCTCCCAGAACGTGTATGTAGAAAAGGTCTCCAACTTCAAGCTCCCGTATGTCGGTAAACAGCTTTGCGCTGGAAAGCCCCGAATGGCCCGTAAGCACCGTGTGAGTGTCGGCTCCGCCTACGGGAAGCGAGGATCCCTCCAGATGACCTATGCCCTTGTGCAGAACCTCGTCGGAGGTACCGTGGTATATGGGCAGGTTGACGCCGATTTTCGGTATCTCTATGTAACCCATAACGTCGTCAAGGGCAAGAACCTCCATATAGTTATCCTGCATAACCATGCCGCTGCCTTCGATAAACGGGTCATGGGCCGGGCTGCCCGAAAGATTTTCGTTGTATTTCACAGCTTCGTCCCAGGCATCCTTTAATTCCTGTTCGGACGCTTTTGCAACGTCTTCGGAGTACGAGTCTATGACGTAAGAACCGTTTTTCTCCGTAAGATAGTTGCTTATGAACGGGTAGCTGATGGCGCCGGCTCCTAAAATCAAAAGCAGCAGACACAGTAACGCTTTTTTCATGGAATCCTCTCCTTACTCGGTCTCTTCCTTTCTCTTTCTAGAAGCGATGAGAAGTATTACGGCGGCTCCTATAAGTCCTACGCCGGCAACGGTAAACAGGATAGTTCCGATATCTCCTGTCTTAGGCAGGGTGAATCCGGTGGTGTTCTTAACCTGAACGGTTACGGTATAATCGGTGTCAGCAGTGGAGTTTTCTGCAGTGAAGTCCACCTTTACCGGTGCAGAAAGAAGGTTGTATCCCTCAGGCGCCTTTGTCTCCACGATCCAGTACGATTTATATTCATTCGGCTCGCCGTCAGTGTAGTCCTTCAGTCCCTCAAAAGCTGCAACAGCTTTTCCTCCGTTTTCTGTCGAAGTGACAATCCACGGACTTGCCTGTTCATATTCGGCATCTCCGGAATCCACTATCTTTCCGTCTGCCGTTTTCTTAAGGAAGTTACCGGCATTGGCATTTTCTGCGCTGGTAGCTATCTGAAATTCTGCTCCTGCCAGCGCATTTCCGGTATTTGCATCTGTCTTCTCAATCTTGATTACGCCGGTATGAACTGTGGTTTCATCGGTATCAAACTCCTTGACCTCACCGAACTGATTGGTGAAGTCAAGCTTTGCTGTGTTGGTAACCGTGTAATCCGGATTTTCCATTATGCCTTCGTTTACGATGGTTTCAAATGTAACCTTGATCTGCTTATAATCTTTGAGGCCTGCCAGATTAGTAAAGTTTACCGTCAGCGTTCCGTCTGCTTCCGATGCCTGCCAGTTGCCGGTTTCTGCTATTGATGTTCCGGAAACTGCCCCTGCCTGGGTAAGGCCCTCTACCTTAACGCTGCCGTCAACATACGTCAGTGCATCGTCAAGAGTATCTACAACAGCGTATTTCTTTGCATTTTCGATACCGGTCGGCACTGAAGCGGTCACAGTCCATGTAACGGTCTCGCCGATGAATGCGGAAGTAACATCCGGAGCCTTCGTTACTGTCACTCCTTCGTTTTTAGGGTACATGTGAACTTCCGTTATCCATCCGGTTCCTTCATCATTTGTCATCGGCACTGCCACTACCGTCGGAGCAGCAGGCGATGCAACTCTGGGATCTGCCTGCTCCACTACCAGATAATAACCGCGGTCCAGATTACTGAACGTAGCTGTACCTCCTCCGGTTGTGGTCTTCGACTGCTTATCTGTAAGCGAAAAATCTACTCCATCCGATGTTATCTTAGTAGGGTTCGCGTAGTCATCCAGCATTATGTCATCGTTTACAGGCACTTTTCCTGCGTCATTACCGCTGTCAGGAATTGTCACCTTATATACGTTAAAAGTGATTCCATCCAGCGCTTCAGCGCCTTCCGGCACTTCTACCTCACCACCCGTTCCGGGCTCATTCGCCTGGCTTACGTCATCCATCAGATATTTGTGGATAATTAGATTTCCCGTCTGAGGCGCTTCTGCGGCAAATGCTGTAATTCCCAGGCTGGTCGCCATCAGCAGAGCTCCTGTCAGAAGAGCTGTCAATTTCTTTAACTTCTTCATCTCCGTTCCTCCTTATGGTCTCAGATGATATCTTTCTTTATTTCATCAGCATTTTCGCTGCTAAGCGATGTTATCTATTTCTCTTTTTTTCTGTGAGTAAGTATCAAAATCGTCACCGCTGCGCCTATCAGAACGATTCCTCCCGCAGTAAAGAGTATGGCTCCCGTTCCTCCGCTCGCCGGAAGTGTCATAACCGGATAGTTCGGAAGCGAATAGGTTATGATGCCATCAGTATCGTCTACCTTGAACGCAGGCGGCATCGAGGATCCGACTGCTGTTATTCCGCCATCTTCCACTCTTATGTGCTCGTCCAGGGTGATCTGCCATTGCCCTGCCGGAAGCTGGTAGCCCGCTTTAGTCTCTGTCTCTACCAGCAGGTAGTCTCCTGCCGCAACATTGGCAAATGATACCTTTCCTTCATCGCCCGTAGAAACAGTTCCCACTTCCTTCCAGCAGCTTCCCGTTTCGCCCAGATCAGTGTGCAGGTGATTGCAGCTCTCAGGATCTTCTTTTCCGCCGCACTGCTCATCGTGCATGTGATCGCATCTGTAAAGTGTAAATGATGCGTCGCCACTGCCGAACGGATTTCCGGTCTCATCGGTCTTAATGAAACTGAATACTCCGTCCTCCACCCAGATGGTGATCACGGTGTCGTACTGGATGTCCTTGAACTTGCCATCAATATCATTATTGAGCCTGAGCACCAGTTCTCCGTCTTTGCCTTGTACTACTTCGTAGGTAACATCTACTTCGTCCTGAAGAGTTTCCTCACGATTTGCCTTCTGAACTTCATCGTATGCATCTTTCAGATAGTAATACTTCATGCCATTTACTACCAGCTCATCTCCCGCATTCAGCTCACCTTCCTTTGTTACAGTACCCATTACTTCCTCTGCGGTTCCCGACGCGTCTCTCGCTACGAAGTCTATCTGAGTCTTTACTACGCTTACATTTCCGTCATATTTCTTCCATGCAGCTGAAAGAGGCGTACCGCCGGGCTGATCTTCAAGTTCTTCTTTAGCTTCGGTATTCTGTGACAAAGTGTATGAAGCACTGCCGTCTTTGTCCGCTCCGGTGCCAAGATACATGCTCACGCTGTTGGCAGGGTCTGTCTTGTCTCCTTTTTCATGGGTCAAAACGTTCATCGATAAATCGTACTCGCCCGGCTTAACGGTTATGATCTTATAGTCAGTCACGTATCTTCCGTCTGTGAGCATCCAGTAGTAGGAAACGATGTACTTCTGCTCTTCGTCCGTGTCAGGGAACGGATAGTCGCCGTTCCACTTCCGTTCTGTTATCGTCTCATTTTTCCCTGTGCCTTCCCCCGTTACCTTTACAGAAACGTCCGCTTTATAGCTGTTGCCTTCACCGTCTGTATATACCGTGTCGCCTTCACCCGGCTCAGTATAGTTTCCTTCATTATCCTTAGCGGCTCTCCATATTTCCGTATATATCCACGCATCCTTAGCTGACGAGAAGGCTGATCCTAAATAATCCGTATCCACCGCGTAGAATAAATCATTACCCGGAGGATATCCGCCCTGCTTAGTAGTAGACCAAGCCTTGTCATCATCCAGGCCTATTACCAGATTTTCGTTGAATGTATTTATCACATTTAGCTGTACATCCGATCGATGATTGTAAAGCTGTCCGGCATATATAGTCTTATCTTCTCCTGCCCCTATCCGCATGTACCCGCATAGTCTTATAGGTCTGGTGGCAGTCTGTCCTTCTACCGTTCTCGAAATGCCATACCAGTCCACTCCCGGATTTTCCACGGTTCCTGTTTTTTTATCATTATCTAACACCACGGTCTTAGTGACCATTTCAGAATTGCTGTCTGTCATAGGCTCACTCGGAGCT
This sequence comes from uncultured Bacillota bacterium, assembly GCA_949292945.1. Taxonomy (GTDB): domain Bacteria; phylum Bacillota; class Clostridia; order Peptostreptococcales; family Anaerovoracaceae; genus Avanaerovorax. The sequence goes on from CASFAX010000001.1 coordinate 60,862, forward strand.
CCGCCCGGTATAAGCTGGGAGAATGAAGCTTCCTCAGTAACGGTGAACGGCGATATTATGGATCTTACCGTATCGTAGGAAAGTTTGGATCCTTTGTGATTACCATCAGGATTTCTCGCATATGAAACTTCTTCTACCGTTCTTACACCTGCTTCGTCCCAGTCATATCCTTCGTTCCAGACACTGAGGAACACAGTGGATGTGGAAGCAAGAGAGTTCGCCTTTACCAGATTTGCCATTTCATCGCTGCCCCAGTCTGCCGCCGTGGCATTGGCAAAGACTGCAAGCTGTGGATAGTGCTGATCGGTATAAACCCATTCACCATCATTAGTAAAGCCGGTAAAGCCCTTATTTCCTTTTTTACCGCTGGCGAGACCCGCTATGGTAGTACCGTCAGCATCAGTGTAATCGGAAGTCAATACGCCGGTTACGCCTGGCAGGCTCTTTGTATCCGACGCTGCCCATTCCCTCATAGCGGTGGTCTGCTTGTCGTAATAGCAGTTGGAAAATTGCATTTCCCCACCTGTATTCTGCTTGCTGATAAAACCGCCTACAATTTGATCACTCGGGTCTTTCATGTTTACATTATAATCCCCAACTTCTCCTGCGGCATAGCAATCAGTTGCTATAGTGGCGTGAGGTGTCGGTGTATTTTCATCATCTACCTCTGCGTTTGTATCTACAAATCCTGCTACCGACTCACATTCGCTTCTCAAACCGGTCAGTACAGTAGAATAACAGTTTTTAAATTCCGTATCAGCGAAAAATAACAGTGAAAAGCCGCTGATATGCCTGTAACCTTCGAGTTTTCCAGTGGCAAAACAGTTTTTGATTGTTTTCGCTCCCGATCCGCCGAAGGCTGCAACGTAATTAGAACCGTACTGTTCTGCATTGACGAAACAGTTTTCTATAGTGTGACCCACACAGCTTCCTACACAGAAAACAAGACCAGCGGAATGGTTACCTATGCTGCAAATAATAGTTTCAGTTACAGAACAATTTTTAATTTTGGCATAATTTACCATTCCGGCAAGGCCTAGGGTATGATCCTTACCGCGTATGCTACAGTCTATTACATTACAATTAGTAAGCTTCACTGCCTTATCGCCCGGATCTGTTCCCGGATTGCCCTGGACAGTCCCAAACGGAACCGAATGACCGTCTGTAGCATAAATCATAGATTCTCTTATATAGACATTGGTTAATGAGAATGTGCGGACATTAGGATTCCGACCATTATTTATAAATTTTGCATTTGCTTCAGCTATTACTTTACAGTTTGAAAAGGTTAGATCGCTGATCCCACCTCCACTAAAGGAAATCACCGATCCGTCGTTCCCATCTGTATAGCGGAGCATATTATATATCGTTTTACCGTTGCCATCTATTTTTACTCCTTCTTCTAACCTATATACACTGCTAATATTCTTTAAGCCCATATCAAGGTTGTCGAAGAGTTCTATCGTCTCATCTGACCCCGCATTTAATAACGCGCAAAAGAACTGCTCTCCAGAGTAGACTGTCCATATCGAGTTCACCTTTGCCGGAACCTGCAACGCTGATTCAGCAGGATTAGCTCCGGTACCGCTCGCGACTCCGCCTGAGTAAACCCACCCGTTATACGCATCTGTGGAAGTCTCATACGACCATTCATAGTCGCCTTGGACCGCTTTATTCTGCCAGATCGTATTTATATAATCAACCCACGTTCCCGGCACATGTCCATAACCGGTTTCGGTGTCTATCGCTCCACTGGTCGGGGTATTCTGCGCCATAAAACTATCTGCCGCCGTGAGGTCTGCCGTATCGTAGTTCGCAGCGAGCAGCTCCATCTCTCCGTCGCTGATGCGGCCGGTCTCACTGCTGCCGGTAACTTCTATTTCTCCGAGAGCAGGGTAAGGAACGGTATTCTCGCTTCCTGAGTTCTGCGCCTCTAATATCTTCTCCACATCGTCTGCCGCCATTACGGTTTTTTCTCCGGTCGCGGTTTTAGTCACTTCTACCGTATCTCTTCCGTAAAGCATACAGTATTTATTATCCGGATCGTGTTCGTGACTGTAGTCGCCGTACTCCGTATATGTTTCCGTCTTTGTTATTCCTTCTTCGGTATAGGTCTCGGTTCTCTCAATCACCTCTCTGCATGTACACTCGGCAGGCGCGAAGTGAATGCAGTCCTCCTGATGGGCCCAAGGGAAGTTGTCCGCGTCTATGGCCTGTCCGTCAGGGCCGCAGTGGCAGTCTTCTGCCGGCTGCACGTAAAGAGGACAGGTTCTGTCGTGGTCACCGCCCTTTACGTCGCTCTTGAGTTCACAGTTGCACTCGGGAGCCTTATAGAACGGGCAGCTTTCATCGTGAGCGGAAGAGTATTCGTCCTCGGCCACGTCACAGTCGCAGTGTATTTCCTCCGAATCCGCCTCTTCGCCGGTCTCCTCGTCATCGTGGGAGTGCTGAGTATCCGCATCTTCTACGGTGATGCGGGCTTCAGGTTTTGTGGAATACATATAGTCGTCGATGGTTCCCTTGAAGATGTAGACTCCTTCGGTATCTCCGTCAAAATCGCCTTCCCAGGTTACGGGAACGTCAAGTATCACTCCGGTTATTGTTCCCGCAGCGTCGCACTCGAACCACACGTTCTGACTTCCGTTAATGGAGCCGTATATCCTGTAGCCTATCTCTCCAACCTTCGGTTCATCAGAATTCTGATCAGCATAATAAACGGAGTAAATCGCCTTTTCTCTGCTTTCGTATAATTCCTCTTTATTTTCCGGAGCAACATACCCGTAGTAATAGTAGTCGTAGTGGGTATATCCGTCCGACATATCTACCTCAGGCTCTGCCTGAATGAAAGTTTCGGGGTCCAGCTCCATTTCCTCAAGGGATATGATTGCTCTCACCGTTTCCGGCAGATTCAGATCCTCCTCCGCCGTTCCCACTCCTACCGAACCGGAGTAGACAGGATTGTAGTTCTCAAATCTGTCTATCTTCGTCGGCCACTGAATTTCCGCGAGAGCCGGGACTATTAAGTATGTCAGCATCAATAGGGACATGATAACAGCCAGAACTCTCGCCGACTTTTTCGTCAGTATTGCTTTCATATCTGCTCCTTTCTTTTTTCTGGGAAGTATCGGAAATCTACTTTGAAATTCCTTCCGCAAAGGCTGCAAAGTCTATGACTCCCCAGCCGTACGCTGTATCGTATCCTTCGTCTCCCATGTCTTTGGCGGTGTTCTGCAAAAGCTCCCGGAATTCGGATACCGTCATGTCCGGTTTTACCTGCTTTGCCATGGCCGCCATAGCGGTTACGTGAGCTGCTGCATAAGACGAACCTGTCCCCGACCGCTCATACCCGCCTAAAACGGAAAGGCTGATGAGATTTTCTCCCGGGGCCGAGACGAAAACGCTTTCGTTGCTCACGGAGTAATCCGTTAATTCCAGCTCATTATCTACCATATTGACTCCGATCACGCCTTCATATGCGGCCGGATAAAAGGGGTCGCCGTCCTTTCTGCCGGCAGCCGCCACGACGATGACATCCTTTGACAGGGCATATTCGACGGCTTCTCTGAGCTCGTCGTTATCGTTAGGTGTTCCCATCGAGATATTGATCACCTGACAGCCGTATTCATCCACAGCGTCCCTTACGGCCTGAGACATGCTGTCTATTGATACCGCTCCTTCCGTTCCCATCACTTTCATGGATACTATATGGCTGTCGGTCATTCCGGCAATCCCTTTGCCGTTGTTCCTCTCGGCTGCCAGAAGTCCCGTAACGAACGTCCCGTGTCCGTGATCGTCTCCCGTATCCTCTCCATCCGACAGGTAGCTTACAGCTGTCACCCTGCGTGATTTCAGATCCTCGTGTTCTTCTGCTCCGGTATCTATCACGGCGATGTTCACATCTTTTCCTGTAATGCCTTCTCTCCACGCTGCCTCCATGTTTACTGCCTTAAGGTTATTCTGTCCCACGTAGAGGGGATCGTCGGGAGGCACCTCGTTTTTCCCGGCACAAAGCACGAAACAGGCGGCCGATACAGCAATCACCAGCGCAGCTATTGCGAGTATGAGCCGCTTTCGGTTCTTTTTCTTTTTCACCTGTCTGATACGCTTATCTATTTCCATCAAGTTCCTCTTTTTTCTTCTATGATCCCATCCTCACGGTGAGGAAGATTTTGCCCTTTATGTCTTCCTCCTTCACAGGACCGTAATTCCTGCTGTCGTAGGAATTCTCCCTGTTGTCTCCCAGAAGAAGGTATTCGCCTTCTCCCAGGGTGTACGGAAATGCCATCCCTGTCTTTTCTGCGGTTTTCGTGTATACGTACGGTTCAGAAACCTCTGTTCCGTCTATCATGAGGGCGCCGTTTTCTTCATTTATATCTACAGTCTGTCCGGGCACTGCCGCTATTCTCTTTATATACACGCTGTCGCCCTCAGCCTTCGAAAGCACGATGTCTTCCGGGTTATACCCTGTATCTATCCGCAGAAACAGCACTACATCACGTTCCCTCAGCGACGGCTCCATGGAGCTTCCGCTTACCACTGCCACTCCCATGACAACTCCGAAAAGAAGGTATACGGCTGCGGCAGTAAGCAAAACGTCGGTTACCGCCTGCCTGATGCGTCTTCGGTTCCGGACCCGCCTGATGCGGCTTTCTATGGACAGGCTGAGATCGGTATCTGCAATTTCAAGGGGCCTGCCGCCCTTACTTGCTGTCCTGTTCATACGCGTCGGCCAGCCTCTTCATTTTTTCCTGAAGCATCTTCAGAAGCTCGTGCATCTTATCGAACTCCACTGACATAAAGTCGAAGTTTTTCCTGAGCTCCCACGACATCTTCTCACGCTCGTCCTTAAGGATCATCGTCCTCCTTCTGATGTCGTCGGCTTCCTGTTGTGCTTCCATCTTCGCTCTTCGGATTATGTCTTCCTTGGTGCCTTCTATGGAGGTTATCATCTTGTCCAAAGCATCCAGCCGGTCTTCATAAGCGCGGCTGCCGGCAGGCTTTAATTCCGGCCTGTAGACAGGTTCCCTGTTTACCAGCATCAGCCTTTCCTCTGCATCTGACAGCTTTTGACTCGTCTCGGCAAGTCGTGATTTCGCTTCATAAAGCTGGGAGTTCGCCTGGGTGAGCTGATTTTTCACATCAGACAGCTCACCGTCTTTTTCCGCAAGCTGCTCCTGGGATTCCTTAAGCTTCGACCTTGCCGCCATAAGTTCAGACTGAATCTCCTGGACTCTTGAGTTTGCCTTCTCCAGTTCTTCCCTCATGCTCTGCGATGTCTCGCGGTAAAGGTCGCTCAGCTCTTTCATCTTAAGGAGTACGTCCTCTTCGTCACAGCCTCCCATGGTTTTCTTCTTGAATTTCAGATTCTTTATAAACTCTTCTATAGTACGGGATTGTGCCATCATTTCCTCCGTCAAAATAAAATGCCCGCATATACCACATAATTCTCATTATGTGGTATATGCGGGTGAAATCTTGTGATTTCAATGCTTTCTGCGTACATATCGGCACAATCTCAGACAATCTTGCCCTTATAAATGCCTTATAAATTGATAAAATAGTCAAAATAATGTTGACTAATTTGTGCCGTTGTATTAGAATTAAGTCACGTTGCGTTTTGTTTTTTAGCACAGTAATACCACATAATGAGAATTATGTGGTATTGCTTTTTTATTTTATACGACTAATTCCAATGCGTCCAGATTCTTTCTGTGCTCTGTTCCCGTCGATACGATATATATCCTCGTCGTATCGATGCTGCTGTGACCCAGCACATCTGCAAGTTTGGCAATATCCCTGCACTTTCTGTAAAAGCACCTGGCAAAAAGCTTACGGAGATTGTGAGGGAATACCTTTTCGCTGCTTACGCCCGCCTCCTCACACAGTCCCTTCATCATCTTCCAAATATTCGACCTGTCAAGCGCCTTGCCCGACCTTGTCACAAATACCGCCCCTTCGCCGATTCCCGTCTTTTTCATGTACCTTGTCAGAGCTTTTCTGAGCTTTCCGGAAATAAGTACCACTCTTATCTTCCCTTTCAGCTCCACTACGGCCTCACCTCGCCTCACCGCGTCAGCAGTAATATATGAGAGCTCGGACACCCGTATTCCGGTAGCGCAGATCGTCTGGATGATCAGCACCAGCCTTTCATCGCCCCGGCGCCTTGCAGCTTCGATCAGCCTTTCGTATTCTGCCTTTGTCAGCTCGCTGCATTTATCACAGTAGGCTCTCTTCTGAATTCTGACCTGCTTGACCCTAAGCTCCGGCCGCCCCGCAAAAGTGAAAAAACTGTTTACCGCAGCTATTTTCACGTTGACTGTTGCCGGTCTGAATCTACTCTTCAGCATCTCCTTATAATCTATTACGTCCTTTTTCGTAAAGTCGCGCTGCATTTCAGTTTCGGCCGCCATCCTCCCGGTTTCAATAAAATCAAAAAACGCCCTGATTTCCCGGGCGTACTGCTTTACAGTCGAAGGAGACCTCTCTTCCTCCTTCAGCTTATGTATATAACTGTCTATCTCACATTTAAGGTTGTTGATGCTATCCATTACAAACGCCTGCCTTTCGTTATTTATATAATGATAGCAAAATTATATCAGAATGTGAATCGACCCGGCGCACCGGCATTATTTTCGTTTTAGGAGAAAGCGGCTTTCACCCTGTTTTCGATGTATACACGGGTTATGCCCCTCGGCATCGAAGGGTTTTTCGATGTCAAAGGCCGTATTTAGGGTTTAGGTCGAAAAAAAATCAGCTTCAAATGGAGCAGATCGGCGACTTTCTTTGATGCAAACGGCGTTTGCTGGCTTTGAGGTCGAAAAACCCTTCTACCCCAATGTGAAAATCAGGCATATACATCGAAATTACCTCGTGCAAAGAACCGTACTGCCGGAACAATAAAAACGGGCAGAACCCTTCAGGTTCTGCCCGCACTTCAGCAAATGCCGCTTATTTCGAATAATCGTAGAAGCCTACGCCGGTCTTTCTTCCCAGCTTGCCTGCTCTTACCATCTTTCTCAGAAGTACGTGTGCTCTGTACTTAGGATCGCCGTACTCGGTGTAGAGAACGTCCATGATAGCCAGAACTACATCAAGTCCGATAAGATCTCCCAGTTCCAGAGGTCCCATAGGGTGGTTAGCGCCGAGCTTCATAGCTGTGTCGATGCCCTTAGCGTCTGCAACGCCGTCAGCCAGGATTCCGATTCCTTCGTTGATCATAGGGATGAGGATTCTGTTAACTACGAATCCAGGAGCCTCTGCAACTTCTACAGGAGTCTTTCCCAGCTTCTCAGCCAGTTCTACTACTGTGTTCTTAGTTTCTTCGGAGGTAGCAAGTCCCTTGATAATCTCTACCAGCTTCATCGCAGGTACAGGATTGAAGAAGTGCATTCCTACAACCTTGTCAGGTCTTCCGGTAGCTGCTGCTATCTCAGTGATGGAAAGGGAAGAAGTATTGGTAGCGAGAATGGTGTCAGGGCCTACCAGCTGATCCAGCTCTGCAAAGAGCGCCTTCTTAGCTTCCATATCCTCAGTAGCTGCCTCGATGATGAGATCAGCGTCCTTAACGATGCTGATGTCTGTGGAACCGTGGATTCTGCCCATGATTTCAGCCTTGTCAGCTTCGGTAATCTTCTCTTTCTTAATGAGTCTGTCCAGACCCTTTTCTACTGTAGCGATTCCCTTGTCTACAGAAGTCTGTCTTCTGGCTCTGAGAACTACCTCATAACCGTTCTGAGCAAGAACCTGAATGATGCCTGCACCCATTGTGCCGGTTCCTAATACGCCAACTTTTTTCATGGTTATCTACCTCCTAATAAATTCAAAGCATTTTTTAACTCTTAAACTGCTTCTGCCTGCAAAGTGTGCGTGTCTGCAAGGTTCGCCATTTTCAAAGCACTTCGCAAACATTTATTTTGTTAAAAAATTAACTTTTCCCATCACTCTAATTATAACATATAAATCCGTAATGTAAAGCCCGAATCGTATAACATTTTAAAAAAAGCTTTACATTTTATTTCCCCACTCTGACAAAGCCTTCAGCCGTCATGCCTATGACCTTTTCACCCCGCTGTCTCAGCACGAAAGCGTACCGCAAAATGGTTTCATCCATAACTTCACCGGGGCAGATTATAGGCCTGCCGGGCGGATACGGAATTATGAGCCCCGCGCTTATTCTTCCAGCAGCTTCCGTGTAGTGGACCGACTCGGCTTTGTCCGGAACTCTGACGGTTTCTGGCTTATGGATATTGGCCTGCCTCTCTATTTCCCTAAGGCTGCATGTTCCACATGTATCGTAATTAAGCGATGCGCTCGGTGCGGCGGCTGTTGTTCTGTCTGGTGTGGCGGCTGTTGCCTCGCCCGATGTTGTAACGGACGATGTGCCTGCGGTTGCCGCTGCCCTTTCGGATATCTCGGCAAGGGCTGTGAGAAGCCTGTCGTAGTCGCTTCTGTCGTTTCCGATTCCCGTCATAGCCATGGTGATGTTTCCCGTTGTCAGCTCCGTGTATATTCCTCTCTTTATGAGCTCTTTCTCAAGATCCGCTCCCGTAAGTCCAAAAGCACTCATATCCAAATTCAGCTTGGTAGGGTCGAGAGACGGGTGGGTCATCAGGGAAAGGCCGGGTATTTCCTTGTACCTGCGGTAGAAGTACGTTATGTTTTCCCGCCAGCTCTCCATCAGCTCCCTGCCGTGCTTTTCCAGAATCTGTCCGTTTAAATCGAGGCTTGCCATCAGAAGATATGACGGGCTGGAGCTTTCCAGCATCTGAAGTCTGTCCTGAAAGACGTCAAGATCCACTCTGTCAGAACATATGTTGGCTATGGCGGTCTGAGTAAAGGACGCAAGAGTCTTGTGGGTGCTGTCTATGACAATGTCCGCGCCTCTTTCTTCCGCCGCAAGTCTTTTGTTCATAAACGGGAGGTGTGCTCCGTGAGCCTGATCCACTATGAGCACCATGCCGTGCCTGTGAGCCACCTCGGCAATAGCCTCTATGTCGCTGCATATTCCGTAATAATTAGGGCTCGTCACCAGAACCGCCGACGCCTCAGGAGCTTCCGAAACGGCTCTTTCCACTTCTTCCGCCGTTACCTCGCCGCAGATTCCGTACTCTTCTATTATCTCCGGCCACGCGTAAACGGGCGTGATTCCGCCGAGCCTTGCGCCGTTAAACACGGATTTGTGGCAGTTCCTCGCCATTATGAGCTTTCCCCCTGGGGGAACGGCAGTCAGAATCGCCGCCATGAGGCCTGCGCTGCTTCCGTTTATCAGAAGATATGTTTCTCTGCTTCCGTAAAGATTTTTATACCTGTCCATGACCCGGCGTATTACCGTTTCCGGCTGGAAAAGGTTGTCGGCTCCCGGAATTTCAGTTATATCGTAATCAGGCGATTTATCAAAGAGTGCTGCTGCCTCCGGCGCGTATCTCTCGTAAAATCTGCGTCCTTTGTGTCCCGGCATGTGAAATGACACCGGATTTTCCTTCCGGTGCTCCTCCAGAAAAGCTGTAAGAGTTTCTCTAGTGTCCACCTTTTGTCCTCCCTACATGAGCGGGCTCAGAAGTCTGAGCACGCTGTCGAACAGTATTCCGATAAAGCTCGTTCTCGTATCTTCCAGATGTATCTCCCTGGATATGTCAAATGTATCCAGGCAGTCCTGTTTCAGACCGGCCAAAGCGCTGCAGTCCGACATGAATGTTCCGCACTCAAAGTGCAGGAATAGGCTTCTGTAGTCCACGTTTATGGATCCCACCACTCCCACTTTGTCGTCGGAAATGAAGCTTTTGGCGTGTATGAAGCCCGGAGTGAATTCGTATATCCTTATGCCTGCTTCGATGAGAGGCCGGTAGTACGAGCGGGTCAGCCTGAACACTATTTTCTTATCCGGTATGGCTGGAGTGACGATTCTCACGTCCACACCACGCTTTGACGCAAGTTCCAGACATGTCATCATTTCGCTGTCAACTATAAGGTATGGAGTGAATATGTAAACGTAATCTGTTGCCCGGTTTACGATTTCAAGATACACGTTCTCCCCCAGATTTTCATCGTCCAGAGGCGAGTCGGAGTAAGGCTGAACGATTCCGTCGTTTTCCGGCTTTTTGGGGCCGTGTATGTAAGGGCGGTACATGCTGTAGTCGTCTTCCGTCTTCCTGTATGCGTTCCAGAGATTCAGGAACATGAAAGTGTAGTTCCACACGGCGTCACCCTCAAGGCGCACGCCGGTGTCCTTCCAGTAGCCGAACCTTTCCTCTTCGTTTATGTACTCATCCGCCAGGTTGAAACCGCCTGAATAGCCGATATACCCGTCCACAACAAGAATCTTCCGGTGATCTCTGTTATTGTAAACAAGAGATGCTATGGGCTTTACCGGATTGAACGGAAGAACCTTTATGCCGTTCTTTTCAAGGTGCGCTGGAAATGTTATCGGCACCTTCTGAATGCTTCCGAAATCGTCGTATATGAACCTTACATCCACACCGGAGGCAGCTTTTCTCTTGAGAATCCTGAAGATTTTGTTCCACATTTTGCCGGTACCGACGATGAAGTATTCCAGAAATATGAAATGCTCCGCCTTCTCAAGGTCTTCCAGCATGTCCACAAAAGCGTCTTCTCCGGATTTGTAGTACCTGGTCGACGTGTTCTTCCACGCAGGGTACGGGCCGCGCTTTGATATGTACTCCATGGTCTTTCTCACCCTGACATCCTTTTCCTCGGTCAGGGGCATCTCCTGTCTCGCATCCTCCCGGTGAGCGTGCTCCACAGGATACACCTTCTTCCTTATGGTTCTCGACGGCCTCTTGTTACCGAAGAACAGGTACATGGTGGCTCCCAGAACAGGCAGAAGGCATATGAGAAGAACCCAGCCCATCTTGTACGCCGGGTTATCGTTTCTGTATACGACAAAAAGTGCCATCAGCGCCGACAAAATGCTGAAGGCTGCGGTTATCACCTGGGAGTAATCCGCAAATTCCACCAGCTTCACCGCTATCCATCCGAACTGGATGAGGATTAGCAACACCATTATGAAAAAGCGGTTGAATACAATTCCCAATACATTTTTGATTTTCTTCAATTTATGTCTCTCCTCTTATGTCACTACTGTCGTTTCTGTGTTGTTTTACGGCACTTGTTTTTTCACCAAATCAGGAAGGCTAGCTGAACCCACTGTTTCCAATGTCCGCAGCTGATGTATCGCCAACTGTCTGAGAAGTTCCATCCTCTCCTGCTGGTTCTTCCCCTGATTTATTAAAACAGCATTATAGCTTTCCAGATTCGCAAGTACCAGCAGCTGATTCAGCGTCGCCGCGTCCCTCATATTTCCTTTAGCGGCGGGATTTTCATCCTTCCATTGCTTTGATGTCTTGCCAAAGAGGACAACATTCAGCATATCCGCCTCACTGGCATACGTGTAAGCCTTCTGTGAAGGTGTCAGCTCCGGGGAAATCCACGTCGCAAATGCCATTGCAATATCGCTGTGGGCATAGGTTCCGCCATAGCGCCCTGATTTTGATACGATACCTATGGAATCTGTCGCTTCAATCCATTTCTTAGGCGACATTGTAAAAGCATTTGCTCCGGCTTGCTTTCTAAACCCCTCGAATTCGAGGGGTTTAAAATCCGGATTATGTAACTTTTCCCATAGTCCTAAAAAATCTATCACATCTCGATTTCTCATCCAGTTCTGAATCACCGCGGCAGGTTCATCGCTCTTATATCGGGCAATATCTGTCAATGATATAAATTCATTTTCAAAATCCTGTGTGTAAATCCCAATATCGATTCCAGCTGCGTGTATTGTGTCTTTAATTATCCTCTCCATTATGCCTCCTCTATCTCCTCTACCGAATACTTCACATTATATATCACGCCGGGCCATTTGAAAAGGGACCCGGAAATTAAAGTCCGAGTCCCTTTGTAACATTGGAGAGAAAATCCTGTACGTTGGTTACTATGCCTTTTGCCGAGAGACTTCCTCTGTCTCCCAGCTTGCTGGCCGCAAAGTCCGAGGTGTCCACCATGTAGAAGTACACCGGTCTTATGGTTCCGTCCGCCAGCACCCTGTATGTTGGGGTCATGTTTCCGGTGGCTATGGTGTGAAGCACCGTCGCCATGCCTATTACCGTGGTGGCCTTTCTGACGTGTGACCTGATGGTGTCCTGGCCCACGTAGGTGTGTTCGTAGACCTCAGGCAGCGGTCCGTCATCTCTGATGGAGCCGTTTAAGACAAAAGGCACATCGTTTTTCACGCAGCTGTATATTATGCCGTTATCTATATGCTCCTGCTTTATGAATTCCGGAATGGAGCCGTATCTGTTTATGAGATTTATAGCTTCAAGGTGGTTATAATGACCGTTGGGATGCGGTTCCTGAGTCTTTATATCCTGCCCTAACGCGGTGCCCAGAAGGGCTCCTTCCAGATCATGAGTGGCTAAAGCGTTTCCCGCAAGAAGCGCGTTTACATAGCCGTTTTCTATGAGCTTTGAGAAATTTTCCCTTGCGGTGTAGTCAAAGGAGCAAGCAGGCCCCATAACCCATACCACGTATCCGCCCGTCTCCTTCTCGTGCTTCAAAAGCTCTATGAGGTTGGCGTAATCGTAGCTGAATGCCGTCTCTCTGGTCCTGCTCTGTCTGAACGCAAAAGCCTGGGCCTCCTTTTTCTTATCCGATTCAAAGCAGTCGGTGTGGACGTAAATTCCGTCCTCGCAGTCCTCCGTTCTCCCCACTACGACCATGTCGCCCTGCTTTACGTTTCTGAATTCCCTCACATGAATCTTTCCGTCTTCGTACACGGCTACGCAGTCCATGCGGGTGTCCTCTGCGAGGAGCCACTGTCCGTTTATCTTGAAGTATTCCGGGAAAATGGAAGTCGCATGGAAGTTGTCCGGCGCCGATTTATCTCTCGGAGATGCGATGAGCGTCGCCTCCGGTGCGTTTACAAATTTCTCCTGAGTGAAGTCAGGAGCTATATATTTAGGTAATTTAAAAGCCATCTTATATCGCCTCTTTTTATCATCTGTATCATGTTACCGCCATATTCTATCACAGGTTTTTAAAGAATGAAATACAGAATATAATATGTACATTATAGTATAATCTATCGTGATTATATGCTGATTTTGCTTGAAATTTAAACATTTAACTACTATACTATATTCTATACACTGTTTTGTATTAAAAATAAAACTTTGCAGATTTTGTCGGAGGGACTAAATGAAAAAGAAAAACGACCGCAACACTAAGGGAAAAATCGTATCGGCTGCATGGCAGCTTTTCTACCAGCAGGGCTACGACGATACCACCATAGACGAAATAGTCGAGGCTTCCGGAACGTCCAGAGGCTCCTTCTACCACTATTTTTCCTCCAAAGACGACCTTCTCACTTCTCTTTCATATCTGTTCGATGAGAAATACGAGGAGCTCATCGACACCATGGACCCGGCTCTCTCGCCCCTTGAGAAGCTGGTGTACATGAATCAGGAGTTGTTTCTGATGATAGAAAACACCGTCTCCGTTTCCCTTTTGTCTCAGCTCTTCGCTTCGCAGCTTGTGACAAAGGGTGAACGACACCTTCTGGAGCCCAGCCGCACATACTACAAACTCCTGCGGCAGATAACCATAGAGGGCCAGCAGAAAGGCATATTCCGGGACGAGCTTTCCATAAACGACATTACCAAGGCCTACGCCGTCTTCGAGCGTGGGCTCATGTACGACTGGTGCCTGTGCAACGGTAACTACTCCCTATGTCAATATTCGTCCATGATGCTGCCGCCGTTTCTGAAAGGGTTCTGCAAGTAGGCTGCGACGAGGCGAGGCGCGGGGAACGGAGAAGCGCCGAGCGCGCCGAAATTTAACCGGAGGCTCTCCGTCACCCGCTTTACCTGAAATTTTCCTCTATAATTTTTTCGATGAGCCGTGTGTCCAGGTTGCCGTCTTTGTCGTCATAGGTGAAAAAGACGTCACGGTCAGGCATATATCCGCCCGCGATGTACGTTGCAACCTTACGCGCGTAATCCGCCTGATAACTGCGGTCGAACATCATTCCGCAATGCTCGAGAATCTTTACCCGGTTTTCAGTCTCTACGTAAACCGTAAAATCCGGGCAAATATAGATTCCATCCACCTGTATCTCCTGTTCGTAGCGATAATGAATCCCCTTGCTGTAAAGCATGTTGGCAATGCTGAGTTCGGATTTACTTCGCACGGAATCTCCCTTAAGTGTAATATGTCCGGGTGCTTTGCGCTCAGGGTCCCATTCCACCCGTTTCGGGTACGGGGCTGTCTCCCATTCTCTGGCATCGATGTACCTTCCGTTGAATATTCCCGTTTTCACCGTATCAATGCGATATGTTTCGGGAAGCATACCGACGATTTCCCCGGGCGCAAACGGCCGATAGTTCTCATACAAAGCCTGCAAGTATTTCAAATTCGTCGTAACCACCTCGAGACCTGCTTCCGCAAATTTTCTCTCTTTAATCTGCCCGACCAGTTTCTGATGTTTTTTCCCCAGATATTTTTCCACGGTTCCGGTGATATATGTATAATAAACTCCCCCTGTTTTACGGCATGCACGAAGTCTCCCTTCCGGCAAAGCACTCAGTTTCCGCTCAAATTTTTCTTTTGCTGCAAGGTTCCGTTCAATCTCCTGCTCAACAATGGATTTGATATTCATACATACTCCTTTTTTCTGTTGCTTTAGCCTGTTGGTAAAATTATACTTCCATTTATTTATAATTCAACCTTTTTTTGGAGCTTTCCTTCGTAAATGTAATCCAAGAAAAATTTCATCAGACACTGCGGTAAACTTTTTCGTGATGTAACCTTAATTTGGTAGAATGAAATTCAACCATATACTTATATATCATTGATTTAGTTTACTTTTCAGGCTCACGAGGTCCCTATGAGGCTCCCCTAGAGGTTGAATTTTCTATCAAATCCGGTAAATACCGTAAAAAAGTTTAAAATCGGTAAAACAAAATCAAGTAAATAACAGAAAAGGTTGAAAGTCAAAGCCGGACAGCGAGAGTTGTGCCGAAATGCCATTGAGGTGCTCGTTGCATGCAACACAAAAGCCCTGCACCGCTTCAAAAGGGTGCAGGGCCGGCTGCGTCTAATAAGCTTTATTTCCAGTTTTCGATTACGTCTACTCCCATGTACTTTCTCAGGACCTCAGGAATGATTACGCTTCCGTCAGCTTGCTGGCAGTTTTCCAGAATAGCTGCAACGGTTCTGCCTACTGCCAGGCCGGAGCCGTTTAAGGTGTGAACGAATTCAGGTTTGTTCTTTCCGCGTCTGAATCTGATGTTGGCTCTTCTCGCCTGGAAATCCTCAAAGTTGCTGCATGAAGAAATCTCAACGTAGCGGCCGTAGCTCGGCATCCATACTTCGATGTCGTAAGTCATTGCGGAACTGAATCCCAGGTCTCCGGAGCTCAGCCTTACCACTCTGTACGGAAGACCCAGCTGCTTCAGAACTTCTTCAGCGTCGTTTGTCAGCTTTTCCAGTTCGTCGTAGGAAGTCTCAGGCTTAACGAACTTGACCAGCTCCACCTTGTTGAACTGGTGCTGTCTGATGAGTCCTCTCGTGTCTCTTCCCGCAGAACCTGCCTCCGCTCTGAAGCAAGGGGTGTACGCCGTGTAATATACAGGAAGCTCTTCCTCGTCCATGATTTCGTTTGCTCTCAGGTTGGTTACAGGAACCTCTGCAGTCGGAATCAGGAAGAAATCCTTCTGCGGAATGTAGAACATGTCCTCTTCAAACTTAGGAAGCTGGCCGGTTCCGGTCATTGCCGCGCGGTTTACCATGAACGGCGGCAGAATTTCCACGTAGTCCTGATCGATGGTGTGAAGGTCCAGCATAAACTGGATAACGGCTCTCTCAAGTCTTGCGCCCAGGCCTTTGTAAACGGTGAACCTTGCGCCGGCAATCTTGGCCGCTCTTTCAAAGTCGAGAATTCCGAGATCCTCGCCTATATCCCAGTGAGCCTTAGGCTCAAAGTCGAACTGGGTTGGCTCGCCTACCTTCCTCAGCTCAACGTTGGCGCTGTCATCCTCTCCGTACTGAACGTCCTTGTAAGGTGTGTTAGGAATGTTCAAAAGAGCTGTCTTCAGGTTTTCCTCTATTTCGGAAAGCTGACCGTCCAGGTCCTTAATCTCAGCGGAGAGCTTCCTCATCTCCGCCATGACTTCGCTGGCATCCTCGCCTGCCTTCTTCATCTTCGGAATCTCCTTGGAAACGGTGTTCTGCCTGTTCTTCATGGCTTCAACTTCCGCAAGGAGTTCTCTTCTCTTTTCGTCGTACTTCTTTACGTTCTCGATTCCGAAATCGCCCTTGCCTCTGAATTCAACTCTGGCCTTGACGTTTTCGTAATCCTCTCTGATGCGCTTAATATCAAGCATCTATTTCACCTCTTTCTCATTTTATCTAAAGAATGTTCTTCTTATATCTGGCGTACAGGTTCTTCAAAGCGTTCATCTTCTTCTGAATTTCTATCTGAAGATCCGATGCCGTCTCGTAATCCCTGTCGTCCATAGCTTCCTTGCATCGGGTAAGGAGGCACTTCTCGGTTATGGTGTCCTTGCCCAGCTCGTGGCGTATTTTGTCTATCTCTATCCAGTTCTTTATGTCGTAGTCGGAGAAGTCCTCGTCAGCATGGGCTTTGCGGCAGTCGCGAAGCACCGCCATATCCTGAGGGATAATGCGGTCGTGAACCTCGGTTCTCCACTGCGACAAAACCTGAGACTTGAAGGATGCAAGGGAGATATCGTTCATGACATCACCCTGTTTAAACACCTCCAGTTTCTCTGGATATTTATCAAACGCCGATATGTTCTCCCAGACGGTGGCAGGGGCTTTGCCGAACAGCTTGTCCCTCTCCTCCTGGGTGTAATCGGTGAAGATATTCTTTTCGCTTCTGTACTCCCTGTCCTTCTCCAGGTAGAAATCCTCTTCGCCGTATCCCTTGGATATGGACTTTTCCAGCTCCGCGGGGGTTTTCTCTGCGGCCAGCACCGCTCTTATTCCGTCAAGGGCCGCCATGTACGCTGCGGCTATTACCAGGTACGTGTTGCTCTTCGGGTTAGGTGCTCTAAGCTCAAAGCGCGTAGCCATCGGGTTGTTCACGTCTCTTATGAGCCCCGCGAGAACTGTCCTGTTTCTGGAAGGCTCTTCCGCCGAGTGGCCCAGAGACGTAACTATGCAGACAGGGGCCTCAAATCCCGGTTTCAGCCTGTTCATAGCGTCGTTTGATGAGCTTACGAAAGGATTTATAACCTCGTAGTTTTTTAGGATTCCCATGAGGGCTCCGTATCCTACCGGATTCAGGAAGTCCTTTCTCATATCCCGCGGAGCAAACAGGCTGACGGTCTTTCCGTTCTTCAGCTTTGCGGCAAGGCCCAGGTGGGTATGTTCGCCGCTTCCGGCAACTCCCTCAAAAGGCTTTGCCATAAAGGTGACATCCAGGCCGTGCATGGTGAATATGTCCCTTACCACGTACTTGACCTGGTTTTCGTTATCTGCGGCCTGCATAGCATCTGCATACTTCCAGTCTATTTCCAGCTGCTCCATGACGTGGTCGTAGTGGCCGGTAGTGCCCATTTTGGCCTTTACTCCTCCGACCTCCTTATGTCCCATTTCCACGCCAAAGCCGTATTTTTCCAGAAGAGTAAGGGTATCCTCGAGAGCCGTTCTCACTTCTCCGTAAGTTCTCTTCCAGTACTGTTCCTTCAGAACCTGGGCGGTGAAGAGCTGCTCTCTGTCGCCTTTATCGTCGGGAGTCTTTACCCAGAATTCCAGCTCCGTAGCGCTGGTCATTATGATCTCATCTATATCGTCCGTGCTTTCTATTCCGTTTATATAGTCAAAAGCGTAAGGGTGCGCCTTAAGGGACTCTAAAAGCCCTTTTCTGAAATAATCAAGGGCGTCTCTCAGCATTACCCTTGAACCGCACTCGAAGCTTCCGTTGTGAATCAGAAAGGACGGAATTCTGAGAGTTCCCACCGGAAGTCCCAGTTTTCTGTCGACGTTTCTGAAATTGTAGTCTACGTACCAGTTTACTGAAAGGTCAGGCACGATGTCGATTTTCGCGTTATCAAGCTTTGCTATTCCGGGAAGCGCTACGCTGGAGCCGTCCGTCTGGACTCCCGAAGTGAGGAGCTTGTCCATATCCTCGCAGAACAGCTTGACAGGAATCTTTTCATCGGTGTCGTGGCCGCCTATGTCTATTCCCACCAGCGACGCGTACTGAACTTCCGGATGCTCGGCGAGGATAGCTCTCACCTTCTCCGGCGAATGATCGCAGGGGGGAATCGTAAACAGCATCTTGTCAATGTCAAAGTTCAACATTTCCTTCTCTCTTTCTTTCACTTAACTATATATGACTCATAGCCGGCTCCGGATTTCAAATTCAAAACCCGGTTGCCGGCTATATATTAAACTTATTTCGTCAAAGCGTTAAGACTTGCCTCAAGCTCGTCCATGTACTGTCCGTACTTTGCCCAGTCTCCATCTGCCAGAGCATCCTGAGCGCTGTCGTAAGCATCGGCTGCGGCCCTGATGTAATCCTCCATGGTCATTTCCGGAGTATCGTCATCCTCGCCCGTATCACCGCCTGACGGTTCATCGCTTTCAGCAGGCGGCTGGCCGGTTCCCTGACCTACGTCCACATCCTCACCGAACAGGCTTATGAGGGCCTCTTCCAGAGTCGGCTCGTAGGCAATCTTGTCGCCGTAGGCCACGATGATTCTCTTAACTTCAGGAATTGCCGAATTTGACGACTCCAGATATATAGGTTCTACGTACAGGAGAGAATCCTCGATAGGAATTACGAAGAGATTTCCTCTGCTGTACTTGGATCCTGCCTGGCTCCAGAGGGAGAAGTCCTGTGAAATCTCCGTGTTCTGGTCTATCTGGGCCTCTATCTGCATAGGTCCGTATACGTTCTTGTTCTTCGGCATCTGGTAAACCACAAGCTTTCCGTATGCGTCCCCGTCGTTTCTGGCAACGATGAGTGCCGTCATGTTCTGCTTGGACTTTACGGTATACGGCAGAATGCTTATGAACTCAGGCTCGTCCTCGCCCGGAAGCCTTGCTATGTAGTAGTTAGGCTTCATCTCCTGCTCTTCCTGACCGTATATCTCGTGAGCTATCGCCCAGCGGTCCTCGTCCTGATAGAACAGGTTTACGTCGTTCATGTGGTAGCGTCCGTATATGTCAGCCTGGATTCCGAACATGGTATCCGGGTATCTTATGTGGCTCTGAAGTCCTTCAGGCATTTCATCAAAGTCTTTAAAGAGCTTAGGATAAATCTTCTGATAGGTCTGCGCTATAGGATCGTTCTCGTCTACGATGTAGAAGTCCACATCACCGTTATACGCATCTACCACTACCTTTACGGAATTTCTTATGTAATTTACTCCGCCGGCAGTGCCGTCGTACGGCTCCGAATAAGGGTAGTATGAGCTCGTGGTGTAGGCGTCCAGCATCCAGTATATCTTACCGTCAACGGTTACTGCATACGGGTCTCCCTCGTAGTGGAGATACGGCATTATGGTATTCACCCTGTCGACAATGTTCCTGTTGATTATAATCCTGGAATCGCTGTCTATGTTGGACGATACCAGAAGCTTCATGCTGCCTTCTCTTATGGAGAACAGCACCCTGTTGAAGAAGTTCAGTTTGATTCCCGCATCTCCCTCGTACCTGGTGTACTTGTTGGAGTTTCCATCAGGGTAGTCGAACTCCTCCTCATCTGTTCCGACGATTACGTAATCGTTGGAAAGCTCGCCGAAGTAGATTTCAGGTCTGGTTATCTCTATTTCATCCACTGCTGATTCGGTAGGGATGTTCTTTATGAGAACGTCAGGCTGACCGCTGGCTGTAATGGTGTCCACTCTGGAGAGGGCGAGGCCGTATCCGTGGGTGTACTTAAGATGTCTGTTCAGCCAGGTGTTGCTTATTCTGGTTTCATCGATTTCGCGGACGGAAAGATAAGTCTGGGTGTAGTCCCCGTTTATGTCGTATCTGTCCACGTCGATGTCGTTGAAGGTGTAGTACTGCCTTATGCTCTGAGTCTGGTTATAGAAGGTCTTAACCGGATCGTAGTCGTTGATTCTTATGTTGCTGATGGTATCCTGGTTGTTGTTTATGTCTTCCGTAGTCAGACTGTTGTTGGCCGCAAACTCCTGAGTTTCCACTTCGTCCAGGTCGTAGGCGTGCTGCGTGTACTCTATGTTTCTCTGAAGATATTCAGTTTCCTTTGCGATTTCGTTAGGAGATACGACGTAGTTCTGAACTAAAAGGGCAGCGCCTACGCCGACTGCTCCCACAACGATCATGGCAGCCGGAACTATGAGTATCTTCTTCAGGTTCTTCTTCTTTATGAATACGACGGTAGCCACGGCTCCCAGAACCGCCAGCACCATGAGAACCCTGTATACCCAGAGGGTAACGTTTACATCCGTGTATCCCGCTCCGTATACGGAACCGGTGTGGGAGTGAAGCAGGTCAAACTGCTTCAGGTAATAGTGTATTCCCAGCATCAGAAAGAATATAACTCCCAGAACCGAAAGCTTTCCGCTGGCTATGGAAAGGAGCTGCTTTACATTTGTGTCGGACACACTTCTCGGCTTCGACGCTCTCTTTGCAGCCTTTGCGCCGAAAGCTCCAAAGGCTTTTCCAAAAGGATTGTCATCGCCGAAAGGATTGTTAAACTCCGCCTCCTCCTCAAAAGGTCTGGCTTCGTCTTCCTCGTATATGTCAGGGCTGTGCATGGTGAGAAGTATGAGGTAGTATACGAAGGTCACCACCAGGAACAGCACGATTATTCCTATGAGCATGTCGTTGCACTGCTTAAGGAAGTCGAACTTGAATATATAGAACGAAATATCGTGTCCGAACAGCGGGTCATCCAGTCCGAAATCGGTGGAATTGGTAAACTGCAGTATCTGGAACCACAGTCCGCTTACGCAGTAGAAAGCCACGATGAGACCGAACAGGATGGAGATGATGTTGGTTATCAGGTTCAGCCTCTTCATGTTGGTGATTTCGCTGGACACGATTTTCTGAAAATAGCCTTTTTTCAGGTGTCTCAGATATATGTTCAGAAGCACCGTCACTATGATGAAAAGCGGAATTCCGAACTTTAACTGGGTGAACAGCTGAGTGAAGAATACGCTTACGTATCCCATTTCGCTGAACCACATCCAGTCGGTTATGAAGTTGGTAAGGGACACCAGAAGCCCCGCAACTATAACCAGTACGAGAAATATTATGGTTATATTTCTGCTGGCTTTGGAAGGATTTCTCGTCTTTTTGGATTTCTTTTCCCGGTTTTTGTTAAACAAATCAGTTTTCCTCCAGTACGTCTACAACTTCGCTTACTGTCACTTTCTTATCCTCGGCAACCAGGTGAACTACGTATTCTCCCTTTGTCACATCGCTGCTGTCGCTGGTGACTTCCTCGGTTTCAACCATAACGTAGAAGTCCACTCCGTTCTGCCTTATTTCGCCTATTCTCAGGGTGTTTATTCCGTAAGTCACGGACTCTTCGCCGGATTCCTCGTTTTTGGAGTCAACCAGCCCGGAATAGTATTCCAGAACCTGACCGACCACGGCGTTGCCGTAGTTTACGGTCGCGCCTTCGTCGTCGGTATACCACGCCATATCCACAAAGGTCTCGGACCCGTCAAGGCCGGAAATCCTCTCTTCCATTCCGGACGGTATGGTAAGGTCCGCCGCGGCCTCCACGGTACCTATGCTGCGCGCCCTGTCCTTTTCAGCCTCCACGAGAGCCGCAGTTCCCGTAAGCTCGGTCTCCTCCGATGCCGGTTCCGGCTCGTCCGCCGGCTCTTCGGAATCTCCCGTGAAGAAGCTTATGATTTTGGAATATCCGTCGTTTATGCACTTTGCCGCCGTGCTGTCCTCTGCAAACATGAGGATTCCCACCATCACCAGGTTTATTACGACTATAACTGCGAGAATTCCTATTACGATGTTCAGCGCTCTGCCTTTTTTGTGTTTCTTAGCATCTTCCTCGTCAGGCTCGTCACCATCATCAAAGAGAGCAGTATCAGCCACTTTGGACTTACATGCTTCTTCACCGCTGCCGTCTTTTTCTCCGGTCGGCTCATCTTTTTTCTCATCACTGGGGGGACAGGTCTCTGGCTCTTTTGCAGGTTTTTCTCCGGCTTCCCCGGCGTTATTTTCGTCCGCCTCCGGCTCTTTTTCAGGCTCTGCTTCCGCCTCGTTTGCGGCTTCTGCTTCTTCGGAAGGCTCTGCCTCTTTCCGTTCTTCGGCAGGCTCCGCATCTGCCTTTTCCTGTTCTGCTGGTTCTGACTCCGGCGTTTCAGAAGGTTCAGTTTCTGCTTCTGTCTTTTCCCCTTCGGCCGGCTCAGCTTTTGCTTCAACAGGATCTGCTTCCGCTTTCACCGGTTCTGCGGCTTCAGTTTCCGCCTCCGCAGGCTTTTCCTCCGGTGCAGGTACGGTCTCTTCCTTCTTCTCGCCCGCTTCGCCTTCGAACAAATCGGTTATGACATAATCGTCAAGACCGTCAACCTCGTCGTCGGCTTTGCTCGGCCTGTTCTTAAATCTGTCAACGGCCGCCATCACTCCGCCTATTGCCGCGCCTGCGCCTGCGGTCTTCTTCTCTTCTGCCGCAGCGCTTCTCAGCTCCTCTCTGCTCCAGTCGTCTCTGGCCTTCTGGAGCTTTTCGTACTTTTCCTTAAAAGAAGCCTCGGCGTCTGATTCTTCCCTTATTCTCTGTCTCAGCCTTTCGTACTCCTGATCGAGCAAAGCCTGAAACTCTTCGTTTTTCTTATTAAAAGTGTAGAATTTATCGATTTTATGACTGGTTCCGGCTGAAGAACTCTCGGTTAAATCCTCCAGCT
Organism: uncultured Bacillota bacterium; assembly: GCA_949292945.1. GTDB lineage: Bacteria > Bacillota > Clostridia > Peptostreptococcales > Anaerovoracaceae > Avanaerovorax. The sequence continues at coordinate 83,742 of CASFAX010000001.1, forward strand.
TCAGAGGTCTGTCCCCTTCTTCTGCTCCGGTATCAGCCTTTGATTTCTTTTCTGCCTCCTTTGGTTCCTCAGGCAAAGGTGCATTTCCAGGTCCGCCCGTTTCGGAAGATTCTGCTGCGCTTTCATCCACGTTTTTCGCACCGGTTTCTTCCGCCTCACGGGCCTTAAGGGCTTCTTCTCTCTTTCTCTTTACCACATCGGAAGGCCTGTCAATCCTCATAGTCGAACCAAGGCTCCAGTCGAAAGCCCCGCTCTTTGTTTCAGGCATGTCTCCGAAAATCCCGGACCCGCCGTCTGCCCCGGACGGCTCCTCAAAGCCCCGGTATATGTGATTATCCCTTTCCTCCAGCACCGAAGACCAGTTAAAGTCTATGTCGTCGGTCTCAGGGCTGTCCTCTTCCGGAAATCCTTCCAGATCCCACTGAAGATCGTCCATGTGAAAGGGTTTTCTTGCAGGAGGTTCCTCACCTCTTCCCATGTCAGCAACGCTTCCGAAGGCAGAATCCGCTTCGGCAGCTGTTACGGGTGTACCGCAGTTGCTGCAGAATCTGTCTCCGACCTCAAGTTTCTTACCGCATTTTTTGCAATACATACTTTCCTCCCGGATCGTCAAAAGTTTTATTTAATCTGTTCTTCCAGTTCTTCTAAAGTGTAACGGTTGCCCCTTTTGTCGACGGCGCAGTCTCTTGAAAAGTACTTCTTAGGGACAAAATCTTCACCTTCGCCGCTTTCGAGCTCTCCCTGTTTTTCCCCGGCAGCAGCCGGTCTCTCAGCAGCTTCAGACTCCTTCACCTCGTCTATGGTGACGGTCACCTTCAGATCATCGGGAACCTTCGCGATAATCTCCATGGCCTCTTCGCTGCGCTCAGGTTCAGGGCTATCCTTCTCAGATTCCGGAGCATCGGCTGCCATATGGGCCTCAGCTTTTACTTTTTCCGTGGTTTCGGCTCCGGCAAATGGTTTGCACCCGCTTTCGCCTCCGCCCGGATTTACGGCTTCAGCCGGTTCAAGGGTTTTTGCCGCCTCCGGAAGGCCTGCCATTTCCGGGTTTCCGATGTCTTCTGCGGCCTCAGCCTTTGGGCCCGCCTCCTTTGAAATGGCGTTTAAAGCCTCGCTTATATCGTCCACCTTCCCGCTTATTTCCTCGAGAAGCGTCTTTCTCTTTACCGCTCTGGCAAAAGCCCTTACGACGGCAAACAAAATAATCAGGCCGAGAATAACCAGCAGTCCGATCTCAATCTCGTACTGATAATTTATGATAAATTCACCTATAGTTCCAACTGCGTTCATCAGTTTTTCTCCTCAAAGATACATTTCGTATTATTATACTATATTTATCGCCTTTCGGCAAATGCTATTAGCTCAATAACATTGAAGTTTCACACGTTTTATGGTAAAATGATTTTATATTTTGCGGGAGGTCGGGGAGAAATGCAAAGCACGGAATCAATGGAAAATTACCTGGAAACCATACTTGTTCTCAGCAGGATAAAACCGGTGGTCCGCTCCGTAGACGTGGCCGAGGAAACCGGTTTCAAGAAGTCCAGCGTAAGCGTGGCTATGAAAAAGCTCAGAGAGAGCGGCCACATCACCGTCACTAAGGAAGGGTATATCTATCTTACCGATTCAGGCAGGGAAATCGCGGAAATGATCTTTGAGCGCCACCAGCTCATATCCCAGTGGCTCATGTTTCTGGGAGTCGACGAAAAGACGGCTCTGGACGATGCATGCCGCATGGAGCACGTAATCAGCCGGGAAAGCTTTGAGGCCATAAAAAAACACGCCATGGCAGGCATGAAGAATTTGACAAAATCGTCTGAGGTGTGCGGAAAGGTCAAGGCATAATTTTACAAAACAGACATGAATACTTGAAAAGGTCAAGGATATTCCAGGGCTTAACCCCCGTTTCCTTGACCTTTTTTGTTGCTGTAAGAGAGACGTCAATTTTTGCCTTGACCAACTTTTATCGCGGCTGCAATTTTGTCAAATTCGCAGCTATGAACAACCGACAAAACTCTTACGACGCTATATTCTTTCGTACGCAATCCTCGGTGTCCCGTCCTCAGTGCAGTAAATGATTCCGCATCTTTTGAACCCGTATTTTTCCAAAAGATGCTGCATTATCTTATTGTCATGGTGAGTATCTATTCTGATATGACACGTTTCTCCGGTGCAGAATTTCAGGGCTTTATCTAAAACGCCGTGAACTTTTCCGTCTCCTGCAATTCTGTGAATCGTTCCGTACACGGTTTCTGAAATCCACTCTCCATCAATTTCCGCATACGTTTCATCTTCGCCGATTATAAAGGCAAACACTCCGTGAATGCCGCTTTCGTTCTCAATGACATAAAGCTGCTTCTTTTCTATGTCAGCTTCCAGAACTTCCTGCCATGGCCAGCCGCCCGTCCACTGATTGGGGTTGCCGTTTTTTGCCATGAAATTCCTGGCATATGCATATATATCCATGATACAGGAAAGGTCATCCACACGGGCATATCTTATTCTGTAATCCTTTTCATCCGTCATTTTTCTACTCCTTAAACGCCCGTATCGCGTCGCTTACCGTGTTTACGCCGGTAAGATTAAGGCCGTCCAGGCGCTTTTCACCTTTAAGCTTCTTTGCATCTCGCATGGGAAGTATTATTTCCTCGTAGCCCATGCGTTTTGCCTCCATAGCGATTTTGTCGGCTCCTGAAACAGAGCGCACTCCGCCCGTAAGCCCCACTTCGCCGATTGCTATAAGCCGGCGACTCGAGGCTATGCCACGGTACGACGAGTAGATGGCAAGAACCACCGCAAGGTCCACAGCCGTTCCGTCAGGCCGCACTCCGCCTGCAACGTTTACGTAGACGTCGCTGTTTGCCATGGGAATTCCGGCTTTTTTTTCGAGAACGGCAAGGAGCATGGAAAGCCTCTGATTCTCCACCCCGACGGCGGTTCTTCTGGCAAAGCCTACGTTTGCCGAAGCCGTCAAAGCCTGTATCTCAAACATCACCGGCCGGCTTCCCTCATATACGGCAGTCACCACGGAGCCTTCCGGTTTTCCTCCCGTTCCTTCCACAAAAATCTCGGACAGGTTTGGAATCTCCACGAGGCCTTCTTCCTCCATGCGGAAAGCGCCTATTTCGCTGGTAGTTCCAAAGCGGTTCTTATATGCGCGGAGAATTCTCAGGTCGTTGTCCCTCTCCCCCGTAAAGCTGAGGACGCAGTCAACAAGATGTTCCACTATCTTCGGTCCAGCCAGTTCGCCGCTCTTTGTTACGTGGGCCACTATGAACACCGGAATGTTGCGGTTTTTGCCAAGACGCATGAGAAGGTTTCCGCAGGCTCTCACCTGTGAGACGCTGCCTGGCGCCGAATCCATCTCCTGGGTGTACATGGTCTGGATGGAGTCTATTATTATAAACTCAGGATTCATTTCAGATGCGACCGTTTCAACGTTTTCCATGTTTGTTTCGGACAGCACAAAGAGCCTGTCGCTGAAATCGCCACAGACTCTGTCCGCTCTCATCTTTATCTGCTCTCCCGATTCCTCTCCGGAAACGTAGAGAACTCTTCCGTAATCCCTTGCAATGCTGGCCGCTGCCTGTATTATCAGGGTGGACTTTCCTATGCCCGGCTCTCCCGATATGAGAACCAGAGAGCCTTTGACCATGCCTCCGCCGAGAACCCTGTCCAGCTCCCCGATGCCGGTTTTCATCCGGCTGTAGCTGGCAGAGCCCACATTTTTCAGTGGGGTCGCCTTAACCCTTTCCCCGTCAGCCGTGCCCGCAGTTCGCCTGCGTGTATCCGCGCCGTCGGTGTCCGGAACCTTTTCTTCCACAAATGAACCCCACGCGCCGCAGATACACTGTCCCAGCCACTTGGGGCTCTCGTAGCCGCACTCCTGACAGACAAATACCGTTTTACCTTTTCTGGCCATTTTTAACCTCTTTTCCATACGAAATACCTGTCACTCAAGTATATCAGAACTCTGCACCCATGTCCATGGGATGAGGTTCGCAGAAGGGCCCGGCGAGAAGCCCGCGCCGCTCATGACGAAGCGCTCTCGTGGTAAGACCATGCGGTAAGGCCGTCATGCTCCACGCTGACAACTGTCAGCCACCAGCTGCCAGCTGTCAGCCACCAGCTGCCAGCTGTCAGCGGTCAGGAAATGATTTTATTCTTCCTCTATGATTCCTGCTAGAATCTGAGCATCCAGAAGCATCTGGTTTATCTCGTCTTCAGAGATTCCTGCGATGACTTCGTTTACGTATCCCACAAGGTCCGTATCGCCTTTCTTGCAGGCGATGCACTCGCCGTCGCTGGTCGGCTCAAGGCCTATGTCAACTGCGACCAGTTCGTCGTTTACGGCTTCATATCCGTTTGCAATGACGCTGTCCAAAACTATGGCTTCGACCTTGCCGTTCAGCAGCTCCGTAACCATGTCGTTTACCTTGACAAGCTGAACCACGTTTTCAGCTCCGGCAACTTTCTCAGCCTCAGGAACCAGGGTTGCTCCCTTCTGGGCTGCTACAGGCTTTCCCTTCAGACTCTCGGCTGTAGTGTACTTATCTGCGTCTTCGGCTCTTACCACTACCAGGTGAGTGCTCTGATGATACGGATTGGAAAAGTCCACCGCTTTCTTTCTCTCCTCGGTAGCACCAAGGGATGCCATAACCATGTCAAAATCTCCATTGTCAAGACTTATGAGAAGTGAATCGAAGGCCATGTCTACTACCTCTAGCTCTACTCCCAGGGAGTCAGCTATCTTCTGGGCTATGGCTATGTCAAAGCCTACTATGGTGTCCTCGCCGTCCACTTTGGTGTGGAACTCAAAAGGTGCATAGTCTGCGGAAGTTCCCACGACGAGCTTTCCGGATTCCTTTATCTCCTTGATTCTCTCGCTGTTTTCGTAATCCACGGTCTCTGCGGTGTTGTCCTCCGCTTCGGATGCTTCGGAAGCCGTATCTTCGGAACCGCATGAAGCTATTCCCAAAACCATCACAAGGGACATCATTATCGCTGCGGCTTTTTTCAGGTTAATCTTTTTCATCGGAATTATCTCCTCTCTCATATCTGAATATCTTGCTTACATCTTAGTTTTTATCTTCACTCTATTCCCAAAGCAGTTTGTCCCACAGCTTCACGGTGGTTCCTATTCCCAGCTCCTGTGCTTTCAGGAACACTTTGTAACCGATCATGATGTCGAGAGCTCCAAGGCCCAGGGACGAACAGTTTATAATCTGATTTTCCTCCGTTCTTCCGGTCCATTTGCCCAGAACCACATCGCTTAGGCTGAATACATCGTCTTTGGTAATGTCGCCGTCCTTGTAGAGGAGGGATACAGCCTTTGTCGGAGATGTAATTATCTGATCCCAGTAGTCCACGATTATCACGTCGCTGGCCTTTACTGTCTCCTTGTCAGCTTCGTAGCTTCCCATGTTTATCATGGTATCGCCCGGCTTCAGCCAGCTCTTATCTATAAATGTCTTTCCCGAGGTAGTCTCCGTAACTATGAGCTTCGTCTCTGCGGAGGCTGCTTTGGAGTCGGTTACAGGCACTATCTCGACGTCGTACACTCCTTCGTACTCTTTTTTCAAAGCTTCAGCCTTTGATATATCAAGGTCAGCAAGGTAAAGCTTCTTTATTCCCGGAAGTGCCTCGCATATGGACATTATCATTGTTCTTCCAATTACTCCGGCTCCTACAAGAAGTGCGCTGTCACATCCCTTTGGCGCTGTATATTTTGCGAATACTCCTGCCACCGCAGACGTTCTCATAGCCGTTATAAGGGTACCGTCAAGTATGCAGAACGGGAGCACCGTCTCCGGATCGCTGAGTATGGTGATATCTATTCCGTAAGGTATGCCGGCAATGTTGCTGTTGTTCTTTGCCTCGGCAGCCCACTTGACGCCACCTACGTTGATGTCCTTTCCCAGGTAACACGGCATGGTGTTGAAAAATGAAGCCCAGTTTCCGTCACATCCTATCGGCATCTCCATGTGAGTCTTAGGCGGGTTCAGAAGCTCTCCTCTGCCGAACATTCTGTAAGTATCCTCCACTGCCTGAAGGGTCATCTTCATATCAAGGGCTCCTGCCTTGATTACGTCTTCTTCCTGTAAGAACAGAATGGTCGGGTCGATTGAATGTAACATCTTTAGCTCCTCCCTTTTAATTTCGCAAACCCTTAAGAGGTTTGCCCGTGCTTTAGCTTTCTTTAACTTTAGACTAATTATAAGTCATTACGTATTTTTATGCAAGTAGTTTTTGCATATTTTTTCGTGTTTTTTTATAAAAATAAGTATGGGAGCGTGGTCTCCTCTCCCTGCGACAAAGGGTGCAAAGGGTGCAGGGCGTGCAAAGGATGTAAAAGCGCAAAAGCCAAAAGAGCAAAAGGTGCGGGAAACTGTTGAAGTCTTTTCATTTATATGTTACAATAGACGAGCTTGCGAAATCCGCAGCAACCGTATTATGGAGAGTTGTCAGAGTGGTCGATCGTGCGGCACTCGAAATGCCGTGTCCCTTGCGGGACCCCGGGTTCGAATCCCGGACTCTCCGCCATTTTCGCCTTCTGCGGTAATTCCGCAGAGGGCTTTTTTATATTATACTCGTATCTACGGAGGTGCCTTTTATGACCCTTGAAAACAGGCTTGGACTCACAAGCTCTTCCGAGCTGGCCCGTGAAGAGGAGAGAATCAGTAAGAAGAGAGCAGCAGAACTGTTTGAAAAAGGTCTACTGGACGAACTGGAGCCCGGAAAGTTTTCATCCCTTCAGACCATTCACAGGTACATGTTTCAGGATATATATGACTTTGCCGGAAAGGTGAGAACCGTAAATCTCGCCAAAGGCGATTTCCGCTTTGCATCGGCTATGTATCTTAACTCAGCTCTTGAGAGCATCGACAAAATGCCTCAGTCCACCTTTGATGAAATAACGGAAAAATATGTAGAGATGAACATCGCCCACCCCTTCCGTGAAGGCAATGGGCGAGCCATGCGCATATGGCTTGGCCAGATGCTTAAATCCTCCTTGGGCAAAGTCGTCGACTGGAGCAGAATAGATAAGGAAGACTATCTCCTCGCCATGGAAAGAAGCCCCGTCCGGGACATAGAAATTAAACACCTGCTGAATCATGCCCTGACAGACGACACCGAAAATCGCCATATATATATGAAAGGGATTGACCGCAGCTACTACTACGAAGGATATGATACGTTCAGGGCAGAAGAGCTGTAGGCTGCTATGAATTCATTATTTAATTCTAGTAGGTTTAAGAGCGGGGTTGCCGGTTCATCGTAAAAATCAAAGTTATCCGGTTTTAACGATAACGGTTTCATCGCAAAATCTGCGATGACGGTGAGTCCTGCTATAACCGTGTGCGTTGTAACCGGCCTTGGGGGTGCGGCCTTCATCGTCAAAGTGGTGATATTCGGGATTTTGCGATGAACTCGTTATTGCAGAATTACGCGGATTAGCGAATTTACAATGAAACGCGACTGATGGCGATTGATGGAGATTGATAGCGGATGAAAGCTTATGAGAGCTAATGATAATTAAAAGAAGAGATGCGGGAATCTGAGCGCTATGCGGCAGATTCCCGCCGTATGAAAAGGAGCCGGATCCCACACCTGGGACCGGCTCCTTTTCGCTAATGATGTAACAGTTAAAACGGATAAGGTACGCTTTCCTTTCCTGTAACTTTATATATTACTGCGCCGACGATGAATCCGACGATGGATGGAACGAGCCATGCGAATCCCTGACTTGCCAGCGGAATGTAGCTGAGGAAGTTGTTCATGGCGGTAAGGTCTGCGGAGATGAGACCGGATGATGCTGCTGCGTTCAGAGCATCGAACACTGCCATTATCAGCGACATGAAGATAGCACCTTTCCAGGCTCCGTCGTTCGGAACGAACTTCTTGAATATACCGAGGATGGTGAATACTACTGCGTTAGGGAAGAGCAGTGTAAATACCGGACCGGAAATCAGCAGAACGTTGCTTACTCCCAGTGAGGATACGAGGAATATAGCCACCGTTATTATGAGAGCTGCCAGCTTGTAGCTGATTTTGCCCTTTGACCATTCGTTTACCCAGCCTCCAGTGGTTGCGATCATTCCGATGGCGGTGGTAAGGCAGGCGAATATAACGGCCAGGGACAATATAATGGTACCTGCATTTCCGGAAACCCGTCTTACCAGATCCGTAAGAAGGAATGTGGTGTCAACGTCTGGTTCGTAGTGGCCAGTTCCCTGAGCTCCCATGTATGCAAGACCTGCATAAACGAACAGGAGGAGCACAAAACCTACGACGATGATTCCGAACATCATCTTTCTGGATTCGCCTTTTTCCGTATAACCTTTTTCTTTAAATGCGGCTATGAATATACCTGCACATATGATGCCCGTTCCAACGTCTCCGGTGTTGTATCCGGTGAGGAAGGCGTTCACGAAGGACTCTCCGCCTGAAGTTATGGTTCCCTGACCGATGCTGTCAAAAGGATTTACTATGGCTATGATGATTATGATAGCCAGGGTTATGAGGAGAATCGGCGTCAGGTATTCGCCGATTTTGTCTATTACCTTGGACTGATTCATCGCAAAGTAGTAGGAAATGGCAAAGAATAACACGAGGAATATTATCCGGACGTAGTTAGGAAGCTCTCCGAATATACCCTGCACTCCCGATTCGAAGGCAACGCCGCCGCATCTTGGAATGGTTCCGAATATAACTGCGAGAAGACCAAGGGCCATAAACACATAGTGGAACCACGGCGTAACGTGCTTCATCATGTCCTGAAGTCCGTATCCCACATTACTTACGGCAGCAACGGCAAGCATAGGGAAAAGTATGCCTGAAAGAGCAAGTCCGATAATTGCCGGGAACAGCTCTTCTCCCGAAAGGAGACCGATCTGCGGTGGGAAGATCAGATTGCCGGAGCCGAAGAAGATAGCAAACATGGCAAATCCGACTACCAGAACGTCTTTCTTAGGATTTTTCATTTCTGTTTCCTTTCCGGTGAAATTGATAAAAAGCATCACCTTTGTGTCATAACGACAAAATATAAGTTCTGTTTTGTGGGATATGTACAGCAAAACCCGTGCCACGGCGGGCAAAAAGGGAAACCTGTTGAAATCGAAAGGTTTCCCAGAATAGTCAGCAAATGATGTCTTTGAATGTTCTTATCAGATTCTTTATTAAATAAAGATATTTTTATTTAATAAAGAAAACTATAATTCTATCCCCAGTTTCTTAATCTTATATTGAAGAGCCTGAGGCGAAATGCCCAGTTTCTCCGCTGCATCTCTCAGATACCTGTTACCTGCAATATAGTATTCTATGATTTCCTTCTCCGCTCTGTTCATTTCATCCTGCAGGTTAATCTGCCGGTTTCCCGAAAGAATTATGCTGACATATCTGTCAGGTGAAACTTTCTCTTCTGCCTCTTCTGCGGGTTCTTCCTCATCGCCTCTTTTGGCCGAAGCCTGAATTCTGCCTAGAAGAGGCGAAATCGATGACAGGGTGATTTCAGGCGTATCTTCCAGAAAGAAAGCCCCCTCAATGACGTTTTTCAGCTCCCTTATATTTCCCAGCCATTTCCAGTTTCCGAACACGTCGGAAACCATCGGGCTCAGCCCCTCTATGTTCTTTCCGAACCTGGAGTTAAAAATCCTTATAAACCGCTCTGAAAGCAGTTCGATGTCTCCGGTTCTTTCCCTCAGGGGAGGCAGCTCTATATTTATGACGCTTATTCTGTAGTAGAAGTCCTCCCTCATCTTTCCGGCTTTAAGGAGTTCGAAAGGTTTTTCGTTGGTGGCACAGACGATTCTCACATCTACGGGAATATCCTCCATGCCGCCGACTCTCCTTATTTTCCCTTCCTCCACCGCCTTTAGGAGCTTCGCCTGAAACGGCATGTCCACGGAATTTATCTCGTCGAGAAACAAAGTACCGCCGTTAGCCTGCTCGAATATGCCCTTCTTGCTCTCCGCTCCGGTAAAGCCGCCTTTTTCCGTACCGAAGAACAGACTCTCGATCAGAGAAGGAGGCATTGCCGCACAGTTCTGTGATATGAACGGGCCGTTTTTTCGCGGACCGGAATAGTGAAGGGCTTCCGCAATCAGCTGTTTTCCCGTACCCGTTTCGCCGTAGATGAATACGGGAGAGGAGCTTTCCGCAAAGGCAGGCAGCCGCTCCTTTAAGTTCTTTATCGCCGGATTAGCCGTAACGATGCTGTCAATGTAAGGATATCCGGAGCTCACCTCTTTGGTCTCGGGCCTCGATTCAAATTCAAATTTGTGGGCCACCTCCACAGCCGCCGCCACGCTGCCATCTTTGTCCATTACGGGATAAACCACAGAAGAAATGACGATGGTAAAATCCCGGTGCCTGAGTCGCTGATTCTCGCTGTACGTAACCTTTCCAGTCCGCAAAGTCGTTATCACTGAGCTTTCCGATTCATCCAGGTTCTCGTAAAGGCTGTATATGTTCTTACCTACCAGATACTTGGTGATGGATTCGAGGGAAAAAGGCTCCGTGTAGCGAGACATGCAGTATTCCACCGTGCCCGCCCTGTTAAACACCAGCACCGCATAGGCATAAGGGTTATCTTCCATTATCTTTCGTATTGAGTCAAAATACCTGAGCATAGCGTCACCTCTCTTCATAAATATGATACCATATCCCTTGCGCATTTTCCATTTCACAAAGGCTTATGAAAGAAACCTTGCACCTCAAAGCCTGCAAGCGGTATAATGTTTTTAGAGGCGGTTTTATCCGCAGCTTTAGTATGCATTTTTTGAACACGGAAAGGAAGCGACATTATGATTATAAATTTCAGCGAACTTGTACCTGCGGAAATCACAGGATTTAAGGACGGGGACGGAACCCTGACACTGAGAAAATTTGAGGACAAAAGCAATAAGATTATGCTCTTCACTCTGCCGCCGGAAGCGTCGGTAGGTGTTCACAGCCACTGCGGAAACAGCGAGATAATCTACATCTTGGAAGGAACAGGCTCAGCTTTTGACGGCAAAAGCTGGACACCTGTGAAAGCCGGAGCGTGTCTATACTGTCCTGAAGGAGAAACCCACGGCCTGAAAAACGACGGAGACTCGCCTCTCGTGTTCTTTGCAGTCGTTCCGGAGCACCACTTATAAAAAAATTGATTCCTTCATGTTATTTTAATTTTCTCCGGATATAATGACGCCATAATCAGAAGAAATCGGTGCAGAGGATTTCCCCGGTGGAACATCCGGTGCATGGTATATCGAACTTACAGGAGGTTTTATCATGAGAAAGAAAATATTAGCAGGCTTACTGGTATCGGCAATGGCTCTTGCGGGGCTTACGGCATGCGGAGCGGATCCGGGAGACCTTACCGGAAGCGACAGCGGACAGACACAGACTGAAAATAACGGCGGAAATTCGGGAAGCGGCTCCATCGACGGCGAAGCTGCGATGGAAAATGCAAAATCTGCCGCCCTTGCCGACGCAGGGCTCACCGAAGATCAGACCATAGGAATCGGCGTAAAGCAGGATTTTGACGACGGAATCAGCCTCATAGAAGTGGACATATACACCCCTGACATGGACTACAGCTATTCCGTAAAGGCCGACGACGGAACCATAGTCGAGAGGGAATCCTCCGTTCCGTCCAAAATGGAAAATCTGAATGTCAGCACGAAGATTACTCCGGCTCAGGCTGCCGAAAAGGCTCTTGCCCAGGTAAGCGGAGCCACGGAAGACAATCTCCGTATGGAATACGACTTTGACGACGGCATGTCCAAGTTCGAAGTTGAAATCATCTACGACGGCATGGATTACGAAATGGAGATAAACGCAGATAACGGCGACATTATCCAGTCGTCTCAGGAACCGCTTTAAACCGGTCGTCTCGTAAGTTGAAAATCTGCGCCGCCGGGCGCATGGGCATGATACTGCCGCATAGGTAAGCTTTTACAGAGCCTGCCTGTGCGGCAGTTTTTTTCGAAAATTGCTACGAATTTCAATAAAAACGCCACTTTTATAAAAACGTGATATTTTTTTAACAAAAATATCAAATCTCTGTTGACAAGAAGTCGTTGCAGCGTTAATCTTATCGATAGAATCTATATTTTTAGCATATTTATGGAGTAAAGCAATGACAGAAAAAAGAGATCTTAAGAAACAATTAGGCGCCCTGTCGGCAACTTCGGTCGTAGTAGGGTGCGTAATCGGCGCAGGCGTGTTCTTCAAGCCTTACGCCATCTATCAGGCTACCGGCGGAGCTCCGGGAATCGGTATGCTGGCATGGATCGTCGGAGGTCTTGCAAGTATATTTGCAGCTCTGACCTTTGCCGAAGTCGCCGTTCTCATCCCTAAGACCGGCGGCATGGTCGCATACCTGGGCGAGGTTTTCAATGAGAAAATCGGCTTCCTGGCAGGCTGGATGCAGGTAATAATTTTCTACCCGGCATTCCTTGCAGGCTACGGAGTTAAGGTAGGCGACGAACTTTCCGTTTACGTGGGAGAACAGTTTGCACTTCCTATTTCCATCGGAACCATCATAATAATGGTGGCCCTTAACACCCTTGGCAATAAGACCACGGGTGGCATACAGATAATATCCACCATATGCAAGCTGATACCTCTCTTCCTCATCATGATCTTCGGATTCATCATCGGAAGCGGAGACAACCCGATATTCACCCCTATGGTTGCTGAAGGAAAGAGCGCACCGGCAGTGCTGGGCTCCACCCTCCTTGCAGTTCTCTTCGCATTCGAAGGCTGGACCAACGTAGGCGCCATAGCTGGAGAAATGAAGAATCCTGGAAGAGACCTTCCGCGCGCTATCGTAGGCGGCGTATCCATTATCATGGCCGTTTACTTCGTCATCAACCTGGCATACCTTTGGGTTCTGCCTGCCGATGAAATGATGAACCTGGAGTCACCTGCCGCAGCCGTAGCTGAAATCATCTTCGGTTCCACCGGCGGTCTCATCATCAAGATAGGAATCATCATTTCCGTAATCGGCGCTGCTAACGGCTTCCTCATGTCAGGCTCCCGAGTTGCATACCTTCTCGGTCAGCAGAACTCGATGCCTTTCAGCAAGGCCCTTGCAAGACTGAACAAGAACAGCGTGCCTTCAAACTCGGTAATCCTCATCGGATTCATCGCTTGCATCTTCTCCATCAGCGGACAGTTTGACATGCTCACCAACCTGGCAGTATTCTCCTGCTGGATATTCTACACGCTGACGTTCGTATGCGTAATCCGCCTGAGACAGACTCAGCCGAACCTTGAGAGAAAGTACAAGGTTCCTCTGTATCCGGTAATTCCGGCTCTGGCAATCTTAAGCGGAATCTACGTAATCATAAGCCAGCTGCTCCTTTCCGGAACTGCAAACACCCTGCTTTCCATAGGAAGCATCGTTGTAACCCTCATAGGTATTCCAGTTTACGCAGCCTGCAAGAAGCACTACGGCGGAGAAAAGTAGGAACGTTGGTTGTGGCGTTTTGGGCTTGCGGGGTTAAGCTTGCGAGCTTAAGTTTGTGGGTTTAAGTTTGCGGGTTTGGGTTTGACCTTCGCGTCAAAATCGTCCCACTTTGTAAACGCATAATTTGACTAGAAAATCGAAAGATATATGAAAGGTCAAAGAAATACGGTTTCATCTAACCGGATTCCTTGACCTTTTGCTTTTTCCTGCTCCATAGGTCAATTTTGGCCTTTGCCCCTTTAACAAACTCTGCACATTTTGTCAAAAAGAAAGGCCGTATACCATCTACCGGTATGCGGCCGTAATCAACTGATCCTATTTTATTATCACCTTGTGGAACTTTTTCTTGCCCTTCTGGATGAGTATTTCACCGTCTTTGAACATGTCAGCCTTCACGAAGAGCTTAGGGTTCGTCACCTTTTCGCCATTGAGGGAAAGTCCGCCCTGCTCGATGGTTCTGAAGCCTTCGCCGTTGCTCGGAACGAGACCGAGCTCCTTTATGAGAGATACGAGGCCTTTGCCCTCTCCCTCAAAGTCTGCTGCTGCCATTTCGGTGGAAGGAATGTTCGCAGAATCTCCTCCGCCGCCAAAGGCTGCCCTGGCTCCTTCCTGAGCCTTCTTTGCTTCCTCTTCACCGTGAACCAGCTTTGTAACCTCAAAGGCCAGAACTTCCTTTGCCTTGTTTATCTCGGCACCTTCCAGAGACGAGAGCCTCTTAACCTCGGACATCGGAAGGAATGTGAGCATTCTCAGGCACTTTTCCACATCCGCGTCGGCAACGTTTCGCCAGTACTGATAGAACTCGTAAGGAGACGTCCTGTCAGGAGAAAGCCAAAGAGCTCCCTTCTGAGTCTTTCCCATCTTCTTTCCCTCACTGGTGGTGAGAAGGGAGAAAGTCATGCCGTACACGTCTTTGTTGCATATCTTTCTGGTAAGATTTACGCCGCCGATGATGTTGGACCACTGGTCGTTTCCGCCGAACTGCATCTTGACGCCGAAGTCCCTTGCCATAACCATGAAGTCGTAGGACTGCATGAGCATGTAGTTGAACTCGAAGAAGGAAAGTCCGCCTTCCATTCTCTGCTTGAAGCACTCGGCCCTCAGCATGTTGTTCACGCTGAAGTGGGTTCCGATTTCACGGACGAACTCAACGTAGTTCAGGGGTCTCAGCCACTTGCCGTTGTTTACGGAGATGGCCTTTCCGGCCTCCGGCTCCCTGTTCTGGTGCCCCGGAGTGTAAACCCCTTCGTTTCCTTCGTACTTCCATCCGTCATCGAAGTCCAGGTATTTATCGAAGAGCTTCTTGAACTGAGCGCAGTTGTTATCTATAGTCTCGACGCTCATCATCTGACGCATGTCCTGGCGTCCGGAAGGATCTCCCACCATACCGGTGCCGCCGCCGAGAAGAACTACAGGCGTATGTCCGTACTTCTGCATATACATCATGATGATGACCTGCATGAAGTGGCCTACGTGAAGGCAATCAGCAGTAGGGTCAAAGCCTATGTAGAATTTTATCTTCTCCTTTCCCAGAAGCTCCCGTATCACTTCCTCATCTGTGGTAGTCTGCTCTATAAATCCGCGCTCTTTGAGCACGTCGAACACGTTGGTATGTTCGCTTACGCTGTCCGGAATAAAATTTTTCATCAAAATGCTCCTTCTGTTAAGTACCTATTTAGTGCCGTAGAGTCTGTCGCCTGCATCTCCGAGGCCCGGAATGATGTACGCGTTCTCATTCAGCTTTTCGTCCTTGGCGGCAATGTATATGTCAACATCCGGGTGAGCTTTCTGAAGAGCATCGATTCCTTCAGGAGCCGCTATGAGACACATGAATACTATGTCCTTTCCGCCTCTCTTCTTTATGAAATCTATGGCCGCAACTGCGCTGCCTCCCGTTGCCAGCATAGGGTCCAGAACGAAAATCTTCCTCTTTCCTATGTCGGTAGGAAGCTTGCAGTAATACTCCACAGGCTCGTGGGTTTCAGGATCCCTGTAAAGTCCTACATGGCCTACCTTTGCGTTAGGAACCAGCTCCAGCATGCCGTCCACAAAACCGAGACCTGCTCTCAGAATAGGGACGATGGCGATGTCCTCTCCCTTCAGCATGTTGACGCGGGTCTTGCACATAGGCGTCTCTATTTCCACTTCCTCAAGTTCCAGATCTCTGGTCGCTTCAAATCCCATGAGCATGGCTATCTCTCTGGCCAGATCTCTGAAATCCTTTACGTTGGTGTCCTTCATTCTCATCAGCGCCACCTTGTGCTGAATGAGGGGGTGATCAAATACGTATACCTTTCCCATAACAACCTCCTGCTACATTTCGTCGAGCATGTCCACCCGTCTCTGGTGGCGTCCGCCCTCAAACTCTGTATCGAGCCACTTATCAACTATCTTCATGGCAAGCTCCGGATCCGTCGTCCTGCCGCCCAGGGCTATCATGTTGGCGTTATTGTGCTTCTTCGTAAGCTCCGCCATCTCCACAGACGTGCAAAGTCCGCAGCGTATGCCCTTTACCTTGTTTGCCGCAATGGAAATTCCTATTCCCGTTCCGCAGCAGACCACTCCAAGGTCGGCCTTTCCCGAAGCTACAGCTTCCGCACAGGCTTTTCCGTAGATCGGATAATCCACCGATTCCTCGGAATCGGTGCCTAAATCCACTACCTTTATGCCTCTTTTCCTCAGGTGCTCTCTCACCTTGTTCTTCAGTTCAAAACCGCCGTGATCGCTTGCAACCGCAATAACCATATCAAACTCTCCTTATGTTATATCCTGCCGACTTCAGCATCCTGTTCATGACGGAAAAGCCGACTCCCTTTTCCGGCAGGGCTGATACGAGGATGTTATCCGCGCCTTCTTCGTCGGCCTGCCTCAAGAAGGCAAACAGGTCGTGGGCAGCGTTTTTCTCTGAGCCTTCCTCAAATATCCTCACTGCGACTTTCCGCCCTTCTCCTTCAAGTCTTTTTCTTTCGGCTAGGACGGCTTCTCTTACCGCTTCAGGCTCTCCTTCAAATATCTGCATCTCTGCCTTCGGCGCATAGTGCTTATACTTCATTCCGGGAGCCTTGGGTCTGAAATCTTCTCCCGACTTGGAAAACAGGGCCGGATCCAGCTTTACCGGTTTTCCGATAACCTCTTCCATATCCTCTGCTGTTATGATTCCTGGCCGCAGAATTTCAGGAGTTTCTCCCGTAACGTCGACTACCGTGGATTCTATTCCAACGTCGCAGTTTCCGCTTACTATAATTCCGTCTATCCGACCGTCAAGGTCTGCTATGACGTGCTCTGCGGAAGTGGGGCTGGGTCTTCCTGAAAGGTTGGCGCTGGGCGCTGCTACCGGGCAGCCCGCCATGCGGATAAGCTTTCTGGCAACCGAGTTGGACGGGAGTCTGACGCCTACCGTATCGAGACCTCCTGTGGTAACATCGGGAACTACGGGTTTTCTCCTGACTATCATGGTCATGGGGCCGGGCCAGAATGCTGCCATCAGCTTTTCCATGTCCCCGGTCATATCCTCCGTTAATCCTGACAGGTCTTCTGCATCCGCAATATGCACTATCATGGGATTATCAGAAGGCCTTCCCTTGGCCGCGTAAACCGCGGCCACAGCCGGCGCGCGGAGCGCGTCGGCGCCGAGACCGTACACGGTCTCGGTAGGGAAGGCCACCAGTCCGCCTTTTTTCAGTATTTCCGCAGCTTTTGCGATACCTTCGTCATTATCCTCAAGTAACAGAGTTTTCATCTAAATTCCTTCTATTTCAAACAATTCCTAGAATGCTTTCATCTTCTCGGCCTGATCGTGAGTAATCAGCGCGTCGATTATTTCGTCAAGGTCGCCGTCAAGGATGGAATCAAGCCTGTACAGGGTAAGCCCGATTCTGTGCTCGGAAACTCTTCCCTGAGGGAAGTTGTACGTTCTTATTCTCTCGCTTCTGTCGCCGGAACCCACCTGGCTCTTTCTGGCCTCGGAAATCTCCTTGTTCTGCTCCTGGACCTTAAGATCGTAAAGTCTGGAACGAAGCACCTTGAAAGCCTTCTCCTTATTCTTTATCTGCGATTTCTCGTCCTGACATGTTACCACAAGACCCGTAGGTATGTGGGTAAGTCTTACAGCGGAGTCGGTGGTGTTTACGCACTGGCCGCCGTTTCCGGAAGCGCGGTAAACGTCGACTCTAACGTCGTTAGGGTCAAGATCCACTTCCACGTCGTCAACTTCAGGGAGCACCGCGACGGTGGCTGCGGAGGTGTGAATCCTTCCGCTGGCTTCCGTTTCAGGCACCCGCTGAACCCTGTGAACGCCGCTTTCGTATTTCAGCCTGGAGTAGGCGCCCTTGCCCTTTACCAGAAGCACAGCCTCCTTCACTCCGCCGATTCCCGTGTCGTTTAAATCCATCAGCTCCGTCTTCCATCTGTGACGCTCGGCATATCTAGTGTACATTCTGAGAAGATCCGCACCGAAGAGCGCGGCCTCGTCTCCGCCGGTTCCGGCTCTGATCTCCAGAATAACGTTCTTTTCATCGTTAGGATCCTTCGGCAGGAGCAGAACCTTAAGCTCGCCCTCCAGTTTCTCTATGGACTCCTCCAGCTCGCCGACTTCCATCTTTGCGAGATCTCGAAGTTCTTCGTCGCTTTCGTTTTCCACGATTTCCTTGGCGTCAGCAAGATCGTTCTTCGCCTTTCTGTACTCCTCGTACTTCTTTACAACCGGCTCCATCTCGCCCATTTCCTTGATGTATTTCTGCCAGAGAGGCTGATTGTTTATAACCTCCGGGTCGGAAACCTTAAGGGCCATTTCCTTATATTTTTCCGTAATGAAATCAAGTTTATCGAACATGAATTTCTCCTTATTTTTTCTAATTATATTCACTCATACCTAAATTCTTAGTATACCATGTGGCAGGCAATTTGAAAAGGTCTGCCGGTTATTTACCGAGCTCTATGCGATATTTTTTGAGTTTATAACTCATAGTCTGCCTTGATACGCCAAGGCGTGAAGCTAATTCGTGGAGAGACTTTGTGTCCGCCGCAGCTTCCTCTATGAGCTTTTTCTCATAGCTTTCCACCGCCTCCGTCAGATTAAATCCACCCGGCGCGTATTTTTCAACCATATTTTCTGTTATGTTCACCGCCGGGCCTGTGCCGAGACCTGCGCCTTTTACATTTTGTCCCGATATCTCGTCGTTCAGATCGCCCGCATCTATATACCCTGACGACCTGAAGTTCAGCGCGCCTTCAATGGTGTTACGAAGTTCCCTTACATTGCCGGGCCACTCATACTGTATAAGGGCCTCCTTTGCTTCATCGGTAAACCCTTCAACGTTCTTGTTCATTTCACGGTTATAGTAGGAAACAAAATACTCTGCTATTGCCGGAATATCGTCCTTTCTCTCCCTCAGCGCAGGAATTTTAATATGCACTACGGCTATTCGGTAAAAAAGGTCTCTTCTGAATCTTCCCTGTTCAATACAGACCTTCGGGTCCTCATTTGTAGCAGAAACTATCCTTACGTCTACGGGAATCTCGTGGTCGGCGCCTAGCCTCTTTACTTTCTTTTCCTCTATCACTTTCAGTATTTTAGCCTGCATATTCACGTCCATAGAGTTTATTTCGTCGAGAAAAAGCGTACCGCCATCGGCTATTTCAAAAAGCCCCGGCCTGTCCTCGGCTCCGGTGAAGCTTCCTTTTGTCGTTCCAAAAAGCAGACCTTCAAGAAGCGTAGATGGAATCGCGGAACAGTTTTGAGATACAAAGCTTTTCGTTCTCCTTGCTCCTTCGGTATGAATGGCCTGCGCCACCAGCTCCTTGCCCGTACCGGTTTCTCCCGTTATCATCACCGACGAATTTGTATCGGCTATCTGCCTTATCTGGTTTCTGATGAAATCTGTCTCGATGGAATCTCCGATTATATCGTGAGCATGGCAAAGCCCCTCTGCGCCTCTATGCTCATCGGCAAACACAGATGAGCCTACCGCCATTTCATTCGTAAATGACGCAACAAACTTGGCAAGGCTTACGGCTCCCACTATCCTTCCGCTCACTTTGAGGGGAATGGTATGTTCATAAAAAATGCACGTCTGTCCGTTAAATGCCGTCTGATGCGTCTGTTCCCCCAAAGTCGGAATTCCTTTCAGGGCTCTAAGCAGCGTGCTTTTTTCTTCCTTTATGTCCGTGTATACTTCAAGAATGTGTTTCCCTACGACCTCGTTCACATCAAACGGTATGATGCTTCTGTTATACTGTCTGCAATATCTAATGATACCGTTGGTGTCTGCAATCATTATCCCGTCATACACAACCTGCTTCAGCGCATATTTCTCCACAGTTTCATTGAATTCTTTGTCAAAAAGCTTCATTATCTCTCACGTCTCTTTTATCACTCTTGTGCAAACTTTTATTCCTGAAATTATATCACGAACTTCTCATTTTCGGCAAAATATTTTGCCGAAAATGAAGAAAAAAATCTTTCTAAGGAAAAATATTTTTCCTG
The DNA here is from genome assembly GCA_949292945.1 of uncultured Bacillota bacterium. Classification (GTDB taxonomy): domain Bacteria; phylum Bacillota; class Clostridia; order Peptostreptococcales; family Anaerovoracaceae; genus Avanaerovorax. Next base: position 103,685 of record CASFAX010000001.1, read on the forward strand.
AATTTCTCCGGGTAGTTCTTCTCCTGCTTATGCAAATTCCCTTTTTTCCAACATCCGCGCCCCTTTTGCTTTATCGCATTAAATTGGCACAGCGCTTGCTATTTACCTCTGGCAAACGAATTTATTTGTTACAACTTATCACCCGTTTTAGCTTTTTAAAAAGAGGAGGTAAAAAATGGGCAACTTCTTAAACACTGTAGCTTCCATAGGAAGCTGGATCTGGGCTTATCCTCTTCTCATTCTGATAGTAATATGCGGCCTCGTATATACTTTCAGACTGGGATTTATGCAGATTCGCCATTTTCCTTACATCATGAAACAGACCTTCGGCAATATGTTTAAAAAAGGCGAAGGCGAGGGAACAGTTTCACCTTTCCAGGCGGCCGCCACGGCTCTCGCATGTACCGTTGGAGCATCCAATATCGTCGGCGTGCCTATAGCCATCGCTTTCGGCGGTCCCGGAGGACTTTTCTGGATGTGGGTCTGCTCATTCATGGGAATGATAATTAAATTTGCCGAAATCGTTTTAGGTATCAAATACAGAGAAAAGAACGAAGAAGGTGTGTATGTAAGCGGTCCGATGTACTATATGTCTAAGGGCTTCCCTAATAAAAAGGCCGGTAAAGTCATGGCATGGATGATGTCATTTACGATGCTGATATTTATGCCTTTTACTATAGCCGCTCAGTCGGTTTCCGCCGTTCAATCCGCTGAGACCATCGGAATTGACGCTATGGTTACGGGAATCGTCCTCACTGTACTCATCGGAATCATTACCTTCGGAGGCATCAAGCGCATAGCAAGCGTAACCGATAAGATGGTTCCTATTATGGTGGTTCTCTACGTTACAGGCGCTCTTATTGTCATCGCTGTCAACATCAGCGCACTTCCGGGAGTCCTAGCTTCCGTATTTAAATCTGCTTTCACCGGCCACGCTGCGACAGGCGGTTTTGCGGGCGCAGCAGTTTCAGCGGCAATACGTTACGGCTTTGCCCGCGGCGCATACTCCACTGACCTCGGCATGGGCTCTGCAGCTATGGGCCATGCGGCAGCCACTACAGACCATCCTGTAAGACAGGGCTTCTGGGGCGTATTTGAAGTAACCGTTTCCGGTCTCGTAATATGCACAATGTCCGGTCTCACCATACTCTGCACGGGCGTATGGGACGACATTTCCGCAGAGCAGTCTGCGCAGATGCCTACCCTGGCATTCCAGAGCGTATTCGGAACCGAAGTGGGAGGCATTGTCGTATCCGTTGCGCTCCTGTTCTTCGTAGTATCGACCCTCATCGTTCAGGTTTACTACGGCGAACGTCAGTGCGAATTCTTTTTCGGTACAAAGATTGCTAAAATCGGCAAGCTCGTCTGCGTTCTTGCGATTTTGATGGGCGCTGTTTTAAACCTGTCCACCATATTCTCATTCCTCGATCTCGTTCTTGGAATCGCACTGTTTCCGCATCTCATAGCGCTTATAGTTATGAGCGGACAGGTTGTAGCCCTTAAAAACGAATTCTTCAGCGATCCGAGATATTATCTGAGAGATAAGGGAGGCGAAAAGTAGTGAAGTACGACATCATTTTTACAAACGGCAAAATATTTACGTCCGATACGGAAAAGCCTTACGCCGAAGCGATGGCTGTAAAGAATGGACGAATAGCATTTATCGGAAGTATGGAAGAACTGAAAGGAGAAGCGGGCAGTGATTTGTCCTCATGCGCCGATAGCGTCTGCGATCTGGGTGGAAAGCGCATGCTGCCAGGTCTTATCGACAGCCACATGCATCCTGTAATGATTGCAGACAATATGAGTCAAATTGTATGTCTTCCACCTTACATTCATTCCATAGAGGAAATGATTCCGGCCATCGCCGCAAAACGCAGGGAGCAGGGTCCCGATAAGTGGATTCTCGGCTGGGGATATGACGAAGGAAAGCTGGCCGAGGGACGTACGCCGACCAGGTACGATTTGGATAAAGGAGCCGCTGACGTTCCAGTCTGCATATTCCGTTCCTGCGGACATATAAGGTGCGTGAACAGCAAGGCCCTTGCCCTTGCAGGCATAACTTCAGAAACCCCCGATCCTGAAGGCGGAGAAATTGAAAGAGACGAAAACGGAGAGCCTACAGGCGTCCTCAAGGAAAATGCAAGGCTCATAATGGACAAGATTATACCTGCCAAAACTCATGAGGAAATCGCAGACAGCCTCGTCGCTCTTTCAGATCTCCTCGCATCGCTGGGACTTACGGGCATCTCCGATATGGGTAATCTCGATGATACGGATTACTATGATATTTACACGATGGCTCACGAAAGGGGAATGTCGCAGAAGATCGGAATGTTCTATATGTGGGATTCCTTTGACGATAAGTCACGCATAAAGCTTACTCCTGAACGGCTCAATCCTGACGCAGCTGTCAAGGTTCAGGGTGTAAAGCTGATAAACGACGGCGGAATATCAGGACGTACCGCATGGGTGAACAAGCCGTATCCCGGAGGTGACGGAAATGAGCAGGGAATTAATACCTGCACCGAAGAAAATATGGTATCCGCCATGGAATTTGCGAAAAACCACGGCGCCCAGCTTTCCGTTCACGCCATGGGACAAAACGCTATAGATATGGCTGTATCAATAATGGCTCGTGAAAAAGACTGGCTTGACAGTCCGGATATCGATATGCCTCACGCCCGAGTTGAACACGCTTCCATGCCCACCCCTTACGCGCTAAAAACTGCCGCTGAAGCAGATATAGCTTTCGTCACTCAGCCGGTATTTATGTACGCCGAAATAGAAAGATACCTGGAAAACCTGGGAAAAGAATGGCTTCAGGCCACATTCCCTATGCAGGATATACTAAAAGCCGGCATAAGGATGGCATTTTCCACAGATGCCCCAGCAACACCTATCGCCGACGCATACAATCCATTTATCTGTATAAAGTCCGCCGTAACGAGAATCGCTGGAAACGGATACGATTGTGGTCAGAAACAGGCCGTGGATATTGAAACCGCGATCAGGCTTTACACCGCAGAAGGCGCCTATGTTATGGGATTTGCCGATACGGGAATGCTTAAGAAGGGTTATAAGGCCGATTTCATAATTCTCGATAAGGATATCCTTAAAATACCTGCAAACGATATAGATAAGGTCAAGGTTGAGTCTACATACATAGACGGAAAAGAAGTGTACCGTATTCCAGAATAACTCTACTGAAAATAACATTTCTCCCATTAAAGCAGACTGCCTCTCCGGCATTTACGGCCGTAGGGCAGTCTGAATAGCTGCTTATTCTACCATGCCGGCCTGCCGGTTTCCATCATGCTGTCAATATCTCTGAATGCATTTTCTAAAGACTCCGTATGATACATCTCATACATATCGTATATGAACGATGTGATTCCCTTTTCATCCCATTGATTTATAAGTTCTGCTGCACTGCAATTCTTATGTGCAGCATATTGTTCAGTAAGAAAAATAAAGAAATCCATTTCCTTCGACACGCTAATCCCTCCTTAAGTACAAAGATGTCTGAGGTGTGCCTGTAATTTGTTCATTTTCCCACATATCGAAAATGCCGATAGGCGAAAAATCCCACATTTCGAGACTATCGTCTGTTAACATACTGTACGTTTCAGAATTCCAAAATCTGCGCAGAGCTTCCATATTTTCCATGCCGTATTTATTGGAGATTTTGTTTACTATCTCTGCATCATAGTAACTCAGAATGTACGGCTTTAAGTTATCCATTCCTAATCACCTCACAAAATCTAAGTCTGAGTAAGGCTGCTTCGCTCTTAAAAGCGAATTAATCTTTGAGCCTCTGAGGAAGCAGTCTTCGTATTGCTTCCTCCTCCGTATACAGACCGCTAAAATATGCCGTTATTACAGGCTGAGTTTTATCGTTTGCAACCGGACCGATGACTATATCATAATCATCCGTTGCATTTTCATTCTTGCGATTATTCGCTGTGTATCTTAACAATGCCGCATTAGGTTCTATAAAACGTAATATCTTCAAATCATTCAGTTTATCTTCACATTCAAACACTGTGATTATTTCCTGTCCGCTTTCCCTCCTGCGGCATGTTAAAGCTGCCCATCTTTCAGCCTGCTCATAGCTGGATGTCAGATAAAATCCCTGTCCAAAATCCAGTTTTCTGTCTGATGCAATTATCCTTGGTTCTCTTACTTCTACATTACTACCGTGATATAACTTCATCTATTACTCCTTCACGCAGCCATTCCCTAGTTCGTTAAAGTACCTTCCTTACCATCATCAACGCATATCCTAACAAATTCTTACCCTTCCATTTAGCCGTATCGAATCTGTCCGGATCCTTCATGGACAATCCGATTCCCCAGATAGTATCTTTTACTGCACACTCTGCCAGCAAAGCATCTCCGGTGCTCATAAGTTCATTTCGCAGTTCTTTGTTCTGCGAAAACTTGGCAAGAAGCCCCTCGTAAACGATTATCTGCCTGACTCCGTTCCAATAGTGGTCATCGTATCCCGATACCTTTCTTCCTAAGGCTTTGATTTCGGCGACATCATCCGTTTCCATTACAAGATCTGCAGTCCGCACATCGCCGAAACACACGGCTTTCCGATGCATCATAAACTGCTCCATGGAAGAGTATTTTATTCCGTCTGCTTCGAATTCAGCTCTGTACCAGTTGCTCAGGTACCCGTTTTTCTCATCCGGGTTATGAAAACACACTACACCCATTATTAATCGCCAACCTTTCTCACTGCAAAGCGCTAGATTTACCCATAGTATACCATATTCTCATAATAAAAAAACACCTCAGGCTTGCAAACCTGAGGTGATTCCTCTTCGAGTATTAGTCAAGGTGGTACTTATTCTTGAACTTCTCAACACGACCGCCGCGGTTGATGAACTTCTGCTGACCTGTAAAGAACGGATGGCACGCCGAGCAGACATCAAGTCTCATTTCTTCTTTCGTCGATCTGGTGACAAAAGTATTTCCACATGCGCAAGTTACTTTACATTCCTTATACTCAGGATGGATTCCTTCCTTCATGCTTTTACCTCTTTCCTGCTCAGGTATAACCCCGTGCATAATTTATTTTGCCATGTTTACACAGCGGTGATATTATATCACAACTCGTCAAAAGGTGCAATCACAATTTTTGCAGCGGCCCAGCGGGCCCGCGGCGCGGCCATCGACGCAACGGACTTTCCTCAGCAAGCTTTTCATCAGCAGACTGTTTCCGGGGACCACTTCCCCAGAAGGCTGTTTTGTCAAAACGACGCCTTCCTTTGTCTACTTCTCGATTTTCTCGATTCTCGTTTCAAACCCGTACCGGTTCTTTATCTCTCCCAGCAGATTGAAGTGTTCCTGCATGCTGTGCGCCTTCTGATCCTCTGCGGTCTCCCACTTTTCCAGGAGCAGAAGTTCTCTGTCGTTTTCGGTCGAGATGAAGTATTCGTACTGAAGGCAGCCTTTCTCTTCTCTCGTTTTGCTGACGATTCCGGCTTCGTTTGCTTCTCTCAGGAAGCCCTTTACGTCATCGCTTTCTTTTGCGGTGTAATAAACGTGCAGGTAAAGCATTTTATCATCTCCTATTTAAATCATTTATCTTTTTAATCAGTCCGCTTTTAAATCACACGAATCAAAATCATGTAAATTACCGTTCCTGTGAGAATGGACAGTATCATGTTGTGCCGCCACTTGTGAACTGCCACGACAGAAAGGACTGCAACGATTTCAGGAATTCCGTGGGTGAGCCCCGTAAAGTCCGTGTTTCTCAGGCAGTAGACTACCAGCATGGCGATTATGGCGTTTGGAAGAACATCTCCCAGATAGAGGATTACCTTCGGCGTTCCCTTTGAGAACATTATGAACGGAAGGAACCTTAAGAGCATGGTGCATGCGGCCATGGCTCCTATGAGAAGCAGGGAATGACCTGTATCTATCATGACTCGCTGCCTCCTTCCTTTTTTACGATGACCGGTTTGAGAAGGAGCAGAGCTGCGGCTATTATCAGCATGGACGGTATGAGGAAATAGTCTGCGCCGAATATTAGCAGGCATACTACCGTTATCCCCAGGCCCAGAAGGGCCGGAACGTGATTTGCGCTCTTCTCCCACTGTTCCACCAGCATCACCACGAACAGGGCTGTCATGGAAAAGTCTATTCCTGCGGAATTGAATTCAACCGTGTTTCCGATAAACGCGCCGATGAAGCTTCCGATAATCCAGTAGCTGTGGTTCATCATCGAAAGGAGGAAGTAGTACCAGTGCTCGTCCACGTCCTCCGGAACATCACCGGTGCAGACCAGCGAGTATGTCTCGTCGGTAAGGGCAAAGATGGCGTAGAACCTCTTCCAGTCCATCTTTCCGTATTTCTTCAGCATGGATATTCCGTAAAACAGATGGCGGGCGTTTATCATAAGGCTCATCAGTATTGTAGATACCAGGGATGCACCTGTAGCCAGAAGTTCCACTCCCACGTACTGAAGGGTCCCGGCCAGAACTACCGTGCTCATCAGTATGGCCCACCAGAAGGAATAGCCTTTGTCTGCCAGAAGCACTCCGAAGCCGATGCCCAGGACTATGTACCCTGCCATAACGGGAAGAGATCTCATAAACGAATATTTCAGCGTTGCCTTATTCATCGCCTGGGCTCTCCTTATACAGGTGTGCTTTCCACGGCGGCGGCAAACAGCCTTCCGGCTCCGTCTATGACCTTTATGAAGCTCTTCATTTCCTCCCTCTTCTGAGCTGCCTTCTTATCGGCTTCCGCTTCAAAGTACTTAGGGCAGCCGTTGAGGGCTATGAAAAGCCAGCCTCCGTTAAAGGATACAGCTACGGGGCAGCCGGCGTCCTCCTTTATATCGAGAAGGATCTCTCTGAAATCATCTGTGAAAAAGCCGTTTAGTCTGTTAGGCTTCTGGGCGTAGACTGTAAAGGTGCTGTCAAACTCCTCGTCGCCCGTCTCTATTATGTGGTCTACGGTGTGACCTGCCGTTTCGGGATCGTAATCCTTTGACAAAATCTGCAGAAATCCGTTTTTGGCAAGAGGGGCAGCATCGTCATTCCACACCATTCCGAGGACTCCGTCGAATATGTCTCTGCTGTCCATGCGTCCCTTTTCATTTCTCTGAGGAACTCCGGCCTTCAGGTCTGTCATTCTGAAATACGTGTCGCCGTATTCTCCGTACAGCGTATCGTGGGTGTAGCAGAGCCTGTCGTACCTTACGTTAACCAGCACGCTGGCCTCCATCATTTCGTATTCCAGTCCCGGTTCTTCCTTATATATGGACATGTCTATAAGGTCGGACTCCTCTTCCGGCATGTTCACCAGCATTTCCTGCCTGTAGGCTGTCCAGAAGGATCCTTCGGCACGCTTTGCTATAAGGGAGTAGAGAATTCCGTTTATGCCTATTCCGCACACTGCGGTGCAGGCTATGGTCAGAAGAATTCCCTGAGGCACTCCGCCTGCGGATTTGTAGTACTGAGGAAATGTGACTATCATGTATACGAGGGCCAGAGCCATGACGGCTATGGTTCCTATCTTCGATACCTTTATGAGAAGCTGGGATTTGTAGCCCAGTCTGTCCAGTTCCTCGTCGCTGTGGCGGGTGTTATTCCTCGCCATCTTCCTGTCGGTGATTATTTTACGATCATTTTTTGCCATTTCTATACGCTCCCGTAGTATTCTTCCAGCGTAAGTCCGCTGTTTTTAACTTTTGCTGCGAGATCTTTCCCTAAATACCTGTAGTGCCATGCCTCAAACACATAACCGGTTACGTTCGTCTTTCCCTCAGGATACCTGAGAATCCATCCGTATTCGTGGGCGTGAGCGGTCATCCACTTTCCCAGTCCCGTTTCCAGAAGGTCGTAGTGAAGAGACCAGTCAGGACTTATGTCCATGGCAAGCCCCAGCTCGTGCTCGCTGGATCTCGGGTATGCGCTCAGGTACGGCGCTCCTTCCGGATCCTGGGCCATGTAGTTTGAGTAAAGGCTTATCTGGGTCGCCTTCGTCCTGTACCCGCTGATTACGTTAAAGGTGTACCCGTCCGCTTCAGCGGCTTTTTTAAGTTCCTCAAAAGCTGCGGCTGCTTCTGCCCTTAAGGACTGACCGCCGCCTACGGAAACCAGATCCGACGGCTGCCAGTCGTCGGGAAGAAAGTTTGATTTGTTTACCAGGGCTGTTATGCTGTCAGGGTTTGAGACTACCGATACTCCTTCAGGTCTGGGATACGGATCGGACATGTTCTGGGAAGAGCCTGAACTGCCGCTTCCTTCGGTGCTTTCTCCATCTTCGGCCTGGGGTGTTTCTTCATCTTTCCCGTCGCTGTTTTCCTCCGCTTCCGGCTCTTCATCCTTTTCTTCCGGCGAAACTTCTTCCGTTCCGGGATTATCGCCAGGCGCTTTGCCGCCATCTCCCGAAGAAAGATGCCAGATTAAAACCCCTGCTGTGAGAATCAGCAGAGCCGCAGCTATCCCTATCCCGATTTTCTTCTTTCTGTCCATTGTAAATCCCCTTTGTTATACGTAAAGTCTGTTCACGTTTCTTTCCGGACATACTTCCCTCAGATGATTTTCCGTACCTTTCACCCTTTCAGCGTCTACCGAACGGGATCCTATGGGACAAAGTCTTACGCACCTCATACAGGATATGCACCTGGTTTCATCGGTCTTGTAAGGCTCCGACATGGGAATTGCTCCAACAGGACATTTTGATGCGCAGAGCCCGCAGATCATGCATCTTTCATCTGCCTGAGGATAGAGCTTAACATCCTTCATAGGCTGATAAGGCCTGTTTCCCGGAATTTCTGATTCTACCATGAATTCCGCAGACCCTCCTTCTATCTGAGCCAGAGCCGCCTGTCCCTTAATCGTCTGAGCAAAGAGTTTAAGCTCGGCCTCGTCGCCAGCGTCAGGTCTTCCCTCTGCTATGGCAGGGGCGATAGAGTGCTGGGCCACCGCCTCCACTCCCGCTATTATGTTAAATCCTGCCTCGGTCAGAGCGTCCGAAAGTTCCAGCAGGGCGTCCTCAACAGCTCTGTTTCCGTATACCGCCACGGGAACGGCCATTGCGCCGCCCCCTTTAATCTTCTTTATCCTCTCTATGCACACGGTCGGAACCCTTCCGCAGAATACAGGAACTCCCGCTACGAGAATCTCGCCTTTTCCCATCTCGTATTTTGCAAAGTTGCATCCCGCCTGGGTCAGATCTATATACCTTATCTGACCGCCTGCGGCTATTTCATCTCCCATAATCTTAACAACCTTTTCCGTGCCGCCGGTAGGGCTGAAATACGCTGCGCTTACCTTCATAGCTTCTATCCCTCCAGAGTCTCGGCGCACTTCTTAAGCTCGTCGATTATCTTTATGTGCTGCGGACATACGGATTCGCACTGGCCGCACTGTATGCAGTCCGTGGCCTTTCCGCAGTTCTTTACAGCAAAGCCGTAGCTGTCCTTTGCTCCCTGAAGGTGGTCGAATACCAGGTATTTGTTCATGGCGCTGAATATTTCAGGAATGTTTATCTCCTTCGGGCAGCCTTTCTTGCAGTATTCGCACTCGGTACAAGGAATCTTAGGCATTGCGTTTATAGCCTCCACAGCCTTTGCTATAACCTTTTCTTCTTCCTCTGTCAGCTTTCCCGTAAACCCGTCCATGGTAGCCAGGTTATCCTTCATCTGAGCAAGGTCGCTCATTCCGGAAAGTACGGTTATAACGCCGTCCAGAGACGCTGCAAACCTTACAGCCCAGGAAGCTGCGCTTGCATCCGGTTCAGCCTCCTTGAAAATACCGGAAACTGCTTCAGGCATGTTGGCAAGGGATCCGCCTTTGACAGGCTCCATTATAACCACCTTCTTGCCGTGGCGCCTTGCCGTCTCGTAGCAGAGTCTTGACTGAACGGACGGATTATCCCAGTCTGCGTAATTTATCTGAAGCTGCACGAAATCCACCTCTGGATGAGCGGTGAGCACTTTGTCCAGAGCTTCTGCCGTGTCATGCATGGAAAATCCCAGATTTTTTATGAGACCCTGCTTTTTCTTCTCTGCCAGGTAGTCCCATATGCCGTATTTGTCGAAGCTTTCCGTCCTCTTGTCTCCCAGATTGTGGAGAAGATAGTAGTCGAAATATCCGGCTCCCGTCTTTTCCAGGGATTCGTCGAACATCCTCTTTGCGGACTCCTCATCCTCTGCAAGCCATGCTGGAAGCTTCGTGGCAAGCTTGAAGCTCTCCCTCGGATGCCTTTCCACCAGTGCCTCCTTTACCGCTACCTCGGACTTTCCGTTAAGGTAGCTGTAGGCCGTGTCAAAATACGTATATCCGTGCTCCAGGAACAGATCCACCATTTCCTTAGTCTGCTCGATGTCGATTTCCCCGTCCTTCATTGGAAGTCTCATCATTCCAAATCCCAGCTTTTTTATTCCGCTTACTTCTTCGTACATAACTGCACCTCCGTCTTTAAAATATACTGCAAATCCCGCTCCCGGATCAGGCATCCACTGCCACATGTTGTCCCGGGCATCGGGAAAAAGCATTTCCATAGCCGCCGATATGACGCCGCCGTGACAAACCGCCACGGTAACCGCATCCTTTCCGTTATGCCTTACGGAAAGCTCCCTGAGCCGGTGAAAGCCTATGAGCTCTCTGACGCCTTTCCTCACTCTTTCTCTGAAGTGATTTCTCGACTCGCCTCCTGTGAGAGCCATGTCGCCGGTCTCATCCATGCACCATCTGTCGAAAACCGGGTCTCCCGAGAGCTCGGCAAAGCTTTTGCACTCGTACTCGCCGAATTCCATTTCCCTCAGGTTTTCAAGAACCTGTCTTTCACGCTTTCCGAACAGAATCTCCAGGGTTTCCTCCGTCCGTTTAAGGCCAGATGTGACAAAGCCTGCCTCGCAGCCCATCTCAAGCCTGTAAATGCCGTTATCTCTCATGATTTCAAGCTCCCGCCTTCCCTCTTCCGTAAGAGGTATGTCAGCGGAACCGTAAAACCACTTCTTTATATTGCCTTCCGTTTTTCCGTGTCTTATGAGATAAATTTTCGATGTCATTATTTAATCCTGCTCCCTATACCGCAAAACACTCTGACTACTTCATCGGCTTCCCCTGCCAGCATGTTAAGGCACCTTCCGTGCATTTCTCGCCACGCTCTCAGGGTTGTATCTACGGGAACTATACCCGAAGAAATGTCGTCCGAAATGACGATTTTGTCCTTCAGGAGCTCCATGTTTTCCTTCAGGTATTTGTCGGCGGACTCCCCGCGCTTTGCAAAGCCCAGGGTGAACTTCTGAAGGTTTTCATAAGCCGGGGCCTCAGGAAGCGTTCTGTCATCTTCCGACAAAGTCAGAATGTCTTCTATTTCTATATCGTAATTCTTAATGGCGTACTCCTTCTTACCCTGGTACGCTCCTCCAAAAATAAGAATCATTTTCTCTCCTAGAATATAAAGTAAATCATCACGAGGAAGACAAGTATTCCCGTAACCTCTCCAGTGCATATGCTGTATCCGGCAATGTCTCCGCTCATTCCGCCCAGCTGCTTTCTGGCGTACATGCATCCAAGGTATGAGCCTAAAGCGGCAACTATGGCCGATGCCATAGCCGTAAGGGGAACGCCTCCGCAGGTGAAAAGCCATATGATGGCGATTATGGCGGTGTAAAGGGAAAGCTGGATGGCTATTACCGTTCTGCAGCTTCCTCTGTCATCCCTTGCGGCGTCTTCCGCGTACTGGCTGTGGCCGATGGGATCGTAGCTCAATACGAACAGTCCTCCCATGCCTCTTGAAAATACGGGTATGAGCAGAAGGGCCGCCACAGCTGATTCTCCCGGGCTTACTCCAAAGAGGTTGCCGCCTCCTGAGAGAATCTCCCTCATTGCGCTGAGCATAACCGTCTCGGTCAGCTCGGCACTGCACGTAAACCAGCAGAGTATCAGAAATATGGCAGACACTACGGCAAAAGCCCCTGTATTAGGGTCTTTCAGTATCCGCTGCCTTTCCTCCAGGGGACGCCTTGACATTATCGCATCGCAGCAGTCCATGAACCCGTCGAGATGTATGAATCCGCAGATTCCGAACATGGCAAGAGTTACTGCAAAGCCTGTTATGTATACGGGAAATCCCGTTATTACCATGACGCCGAACAGGAGCGATACTATGGCCCCGTGAACCACTCCCACCGACGGAAGCATTGCCAGCATCAGGTTCTTGTACTCACCGTTCCACAGTTTCCTCGGACATGGAATGGCGAGAAAATTTCCCCACGCCATGAAAAAAGCCGTTATGTATTTCAAATTTCTTCTCCTTTGTGAGTGGTGAGCCTTCCGCAGCTCACTTCCACCACTTTGTCGCAGACCCGGGCAAGCCTTCTGTCGGCTTCAGCCAGAGCCTTCCTGTAGTTTTCCGTAATTTCGTCGTATAATGCCGCATCCGAATATATGTAATCGGACACGAACACGGTATTTCCCGTGCGCCGGGCAAAGTCCTCAAGGTCTTCGGCCGTCTTTTTCCCCGCTTCGGGATAGTACCCGTCATCAGAGAACATCTCATTGGCAAGAAGTGCCGTCACGCTGTCAAGGAGAAATACGCCTTCCGGGTCTGTTTCATCCAGAATTTTGCATATGTTTCTCCCCGCTTCCACGGTGGTGAATCCCCAGCCCTCACGCTCTTTCACGTGCCTTGCCACTCTGGCCTCGTCCTCTTCGTCTCTTGGAATCATCGTCGCAACGTAATACAGCGGTACTTTCTTTTCTTCCGCCATTTCCTTTGCCGCCTTCTGGGCGAACATGGACTTGCCGTTTTTGGCGCCTCCGCTTATAAAGACGTTCATCAGAAAAGATTTTCCCTTCTTATTTCTTCAAGGTAGTCGGCTTCAATGGAAGCTTCCTCGAGAGTTTTCATCAGATTCATTGCTGCACAGGCAGCTTCTATGGTTTTAAACATTACAGGGCATCCGCTTCCCTCGCCCAGCCTCATGCCCAGGTTGAATACCGGCTCAAGGCCCAGCCTTTCCACAGCTGTCGAATATCCCGGTTCATGGGACTTATGGGACGCGAACATGAAGTCCGTAATCTGAGGAACGAACTCCTTCGCCATACATGCTGCCGCCGCTGAAATAAGTCCGTCCACCACCACCGGTATCCTGTGAATTCCCGCGCCTATAAAAGCTCCTGTCATTGCGCATATGTCAAAACCGCTTATGCAGGAAAGCTTTTCCAGAGGATCTGCCATGCAGAATCCGTTTACGGCATCTTCTATGACCTTCATCTTCTTATCCAGGCCTTCGTCGTTGAGTCCGCCTCCTCTTCCCGTAAGCTCTCTCGGGGATTTCCCCGTAAGAGCGCAGATTAAAGCGGTAGACGTGGTGGTATTTCCTATACCCATCTCGCCGATTCCCATAAGCTGAACTCCGGCCTTTTTAAAAGCTTCAGCAGCATCAAGTCCCACGTTAAGCGCCGTAAGCGCCTGCTCTCTCGTCATGGCAGGACCTTTGGCAAGGTTTGCCGTACCGTCTGCTATTCTTCTGTTTACTATGAGACGGGTAATCTTTCCGTCCTCGGTGAGCATGGAATCGGTGTAAAGCTCCTCAGGTATTTCCATGGCAACTCCCACGTCGGTTACGAGAATATCTATCCCGAAGTACTTTGCCATGGAGCTTACGCCGGTAATCCTTCTGGTGAAGTTTATGGTCTGCATCAGGGTTACCGACTGAGGAGCAGACGCAACCCCTTCTTCCACTACGCCGTTATCGGCGCTCATTATGGCGATAGCCTGTCTGCTTACGTCGTTTCCGTAAGGCCTGCCCGTAATTCCTGCGATTTTCACCGATATGTCCTCGAGTCCCCCCAGGCTTCCCGGCGGTTTTGCCAGGTAATCCTGACGGTTCCTCGCTTCTTTCATCGCCTCTTCATCCGCTCTTCCCACTTTGCCCAGAGCGTCGAAGAATTTCTTTTCCATTTCTCTTTCTGTATTCCTGTTTTCCATGTCGATCCTTTCCGGTCCGTCTGCTGCGTACACACCCCTATATTATCGCATTTTTTTGCAAAAAAATAAACCAATTATTTGCCATTTCCTCTTTGCCCCTATATAATATACTCGTGGCGTTTTTATCGTCCGAAATTTTTGAGAAAATGGAGTTAAAATTATGAGTAAGAAACTGCAAAGCGATATTCTGCTGCTTCTGACCGCCATGATATGGGGTTCCGCCTTCGTCGCCCAGAAAGCCGGCGCGGCGCTCGAACCTTTCACCTATAACGGCATCAGAAATCTGGTGGGAGCCCTTGCCCTCGTACCTGTTATCCTGATCTTTTCAAAGAAGACGGACAGCAGCGATCCGGCTGCATACACGAGGAAGAAAGCCGAGCGCAAGACCCTCATTAAAGGCGGCATAGCCTGCGGTATAGCCCTGGGCGTAGCCTCATCACTGCAGCAGTTCGGACTCTACTTCGACACTGACGCGGGAAAAGCGGGATTTATCACCACTCTCTACATCGTCATAGTTCCTATACTGGGACTGTTCCTGGGAAAGAGGGTAAGACCTGTAATATGGCTCTGCGTCATCATGGGAGCCGTGGGATTTTACTTTCTCACCATGGCAGGCAAAGGCTCCGGATTTTCCATCACCACAGGAGACCTCTTCGTCCTGCTCTGCGCCGTTGCCTTCTCATGTCACATCCTGATAATAGACCACTTCTCGCCAAAATGTGACGGCGTAAAGCTTTCGTGCATACAGTTTCTCACAGCCGGCATAGCCTGCTGCGTTCTCATGTTCATATTTGAAAACCCGGATATAGGTGAAATTCTGGACTGCTGGGGACCTATCCTCTATGCAGGCGTTCTCTCCTCCGGAGTCGGATATACCCTTCAGATAATAGGACAGAAACACGCGGAACCTACGTCTGCTACCCTGATTCTGAGCCTGGAGTCGGTATTCGCCGTCCTCACGGGAATCGTATTCGCAGGAGAAAAGCTCACCATGTTCGAGGTTATCGGCTGCGTGATTATTTTCATCGCTGTTATAATAGCCCAGCTTCCGTCAAAATCCGAAAGGCTCAAGGGCTAAAAGACAAAGTATTACAGTGCGGCTGCGGACTCTCGCGATTCTTCAGCCGCTTTTATAAAAAGTGTGTATTTCAAAGTGTGTGTTAAAAAGCGGCTTCGGCCGGAAACAAAAGGAGGAAAAATATGTACGGAATCGTAGACATCGGCTCCAACACCGTCAGAATGGTCGTATACCACGTCGATGGCGGAAAGCCGACGGCAGTTTTAAGCAAGAAGTACCCGGCAGGTCTGGCTGACTATATCGATGACGCCGGAATGCTTACGGAAAAGGGTACGGACAAACTTATCGGCATACTTAAGGAGTTTGTGAAAGCGGCTTCCGCTTTTAACGACTTCACCCTGTATCCCTTTGCTACCGCTTCTCTGAGAAATATAGGCAACACCTCTGCGGTACTTGCCGAGGTGAAGAAGGAGACAGGCCTCGATATTCAGGTTCTTTCCGGCTACGGAGAAGCCGTGTTCAGCTACGAAGGGGCGCTGCCGGAAATCAGCGCCGCCAATATCAGAAAGGGCATGTTCGCCGATATAGGAGGAGGAAGTACGGAGCTGGTATACTTCAAAAAAGGCGAAATCAAGGAAGCCAATTCCATAGCCATAGGTTCGCTGAACCTTTACAAAAAATACGTGAACACGATTTTCCCGGATCCCAAAGCTCTTCATAAAATGGAAAAGAAGGCTGTCAGCAGGATAAGGGAAAACTTCATAGGAGAGAAGCTGTCGCCGTCCGAGCACCTCTGTCTCGTAGGAGGAACGGCTCGCGCTTTGCTGTCCCTGTATCGCGATATTACGGGAGATGCCGGCGCTTCGGAGTACGATGTTTCCTTCATATACAGGCTTTTAGAGAAAATCTGCGAAAGGCCTGAGGGACTCATAAGGTCGATCTTACGCACCGCCCCCGACCGGGTTCACACCCTGATTCCGGGCGCCGTCATAATCAAAAGCCTTTCGGAGATGTACAATCTCAACATGATATTTACAGCATCGGGAGGAGTCCGTGACGGCTACATATACCACATCCTCCGAAAGGAGGCTGAAAACAGATGAGCAAGTCTCCGGTATTTACGCAGAATCGCGAGCTTTCATGGCTTCGCTTTAACGATAGAGTCTTGGACGAGGCTACGGATGAAACGGTGCCTCTTCTGGAAAGGCTTAAATTCGTCGCCATATTCACCAGCAATCTGAACGAATTTTTCATGATCCGCGTGGGAAGCCTTTTCGACCTCAAACGGATGGGCGACACGGACATAGATAACAAGACGGGGATGACTCCTTCCCAGCAGCTTAAGGAAATATACAAAGCCGTAAGACCCCTGTATGAAAAGAGGGAGCGAATACTCTCAGACCTCGAAACCGAGCTGAGAATGCACGGCATATACAGGCTGTCGTGGAAAGAGCTGGAACCTCCTGAGGTAAAGGCCGCATCTCAGTACTTTAAATCCTCTGTGCTGCCCCTTTTGTCGCCTCAGATAATAGACTCTCACCATCCTTTTCCGTATCTTAAAAACGACGCGGTCTACGTGATGGCAAGGTTAAAGTACGACGATGGCAGGACGGTCGCCGCCCTCGTGCCCGTGCCGGAAGCTCTTCCAGACTGTTTCTTCCTTCCGGGAAGCGAAACCCGGTACATAAGCCATGAAGAAATAATACGCGCCAACCTGGAAAGCATATTCAGAGACTGCAAAATCGAGGAAAGGGTAATGCTGACCATCACCCGCAACGGCGACATAAATCCCGACGACGAGGACAGCGAGTTTGAAGGGGAGGACTTCCGAAAGAGGATGAGAAAGCTTCTCAAGAAGCGGATTCGCCTCATGCCTGTTCGCGTCGACCTTTCGGAAGAAGTCTCAAAGGAAGGACGCGACTATCTTCATGAACATCTCGGCCTTTCGGATGAGCAGATATTCGTCACGTCGGCTCCTTTGAACGAAGGATACATGTTTTCACTGCAAGATCACATAGACGCCGGGAAAAGGCAGGCGCTCACGTATCCCGCCTTTACGCCGAAGAAACATCCCGATGCCGGAGAAGGTGAGAGAATCACAGAAGAAGTCATGGATCAAGACGTACTTCTGTCGTATCCGTTTCAGAGCATGGAGCCTTTCCTTAAGCTCATAAAGCAGGCCGCTTACGACGAGTCCTGCGTATCCATAAAGATTACGATTTACCGGCTGTCGGGAAAAGCCCGGCTGGTGGATTACCTCTGCGCTGCTGCGGAAAACGGCAAAGAAGTCACGGTTCTTATAGAGCTTCGGGCACGCTTTGATGAGCAAAACAACATCGACTGGTCCGAGCGCCTTGAAAACGCAGGCTGCACGGTTATATACGGCTTTGAAAAATTCAAGGTTCACTCCAAAATCTGCCTCATTACGAGACGTTCAAAGGAGGGAATCCAATATATAACCCAGATAGGCACCGGAAACTACAACGAAAAAACTGCCGCTCAGTACACGGATCTTTCCCTCATGACCTTCGATCAGTCCATAGGCCGTGACGCCAACGAATTCTTCAAGAACATGGCCATAGGAAATCTGGAAGGTTCCTATGAGAAGCTTCTCGTGGCTCCTTCGGGGCTCAAGAGCAGGGTCCTGGCCTGCATGGACAGAGAGATAGCAAAACGTGAAAAGGGCAGAATCACCTTAAAGCTAAATTCTATTACAGATATAGACATAATAGAAAAGCTGAAGCAGGCCTCCTGCGCAGGCGTCAGAGTTTCCATGATAATAAGGGGAATCTGCTGCATTCTTCCGGGAATACCGGGCAAGACGGAAAACATCAGGATTATAAGCATAGTGGGAAGATTTCTGGAACATTCCAGAGTCTACATATTCGGAGACGGAGACGAGGAAGAAATGTACATTTCTTCAGCGGACTTCATGACGCGAAACACTCAGAGGCGCGTGGAAGTTGCATGTCCCGTACTGGATTCTTCCGTAAGAGAGCAGATTCATACGATCATAGACGCATGCTTTGCCGACGACACCAAAGCCCGCCTCATGCTTCCAAACGGAAGCTATGCTCCGGTGACGCCGTCAGATGCTGGGCCGGCTCCAGGTGCAGGAAAAGTCGTTTCTGGATTTGACTGTCAGCAGTTCCTTATGGATCTGGCAGAGTCAGAGGAGACGAAAGGACAGGAAAGAGAGGCCAGAGGCGGCAGACTTCTGAAGTCAGGCCACCCCGGAAAATCCCGCAAATCCCCGCATTTTGATGAGCGTCCTGAGAAAACCCATGAGAAACCCCATAAGAACGTCTTCGGCAGAATCTGGGACGCAATACTGGACAGATAACCGGCAGAGGGGCCGCCCGATAGCGGCCGCCACCGGAAAATATAAGCTATACATAAGGAGGCAATAATTATGATGACCAGAGAAGAAGCTCTCGAGCTTCTGAAAAAGTACAACAAAGAAGAATTTCACATCCAGCACGGCGAAACCGTCGGCAAGACCATGAGGTATTTTGCGGAAAAGCTCGGTTACGCTGACGAGGCGGATTACTGGGAAGTGGTAGGAATACTCCACGACATCGACTTTGAAATGTGGCCTGAAGAACACTGCAAAAAAGCGCCGGAGCTCCTGAAGGAATCCGGAGTGGAGGACGATATGATCCACGCGGTATGTTCCCACGGCTACGGACTCTGTTCAGACGTGAAACCTGAAAGAGAGATGGAGAAAGTCCTCTTCGCCTGCGACGAGCTTACGGGCCTCATAGGGGCTGCCGCTCTCATGAGACCTTCAAAGAGCTGTTCCGACATGGAGCTTAAATCTCTTAAAAAGAAGTTCAAGGATAAGAAGTTTGCTGCGGGCTGCAGCAGAGATGTAATTCAGCAGGGGGCTGAAATACTGGGATGGGATCTTGACAAGCTTCTGGACGAAACTCTTAACGCCATGAAGAGCTTCGCAGAGTAAATGCCCACATTCGGCGGTTTCATGTTTTTTAGGAGGCCGCCGTTTTTAAGTTATCACATTTTGACAAGTAAAGGAGAGCTGTCATTATGGAAAAATTTTTCAAACTGAAAGAGCACGGTACGGATGTAAAAACCGAAATCGTCGCCGGTACGACCACATTTCTTTCCATGGTCTACATTCTCGCTGTCAACCCCAGCATACTGTCCGCATCAGGTATGGACAGCGGCGCCGTGTTCACAGCAACTGCCGTTTCAGCGGTAATCGCCACCCTTTTTATGGCCTTTCTCGCCAACTACCCGGTGGCGCTGGCCTCAGGAATGGGCCTCAATGCGTATTTTGCCTATTCCGTCTGCATACCGATGGCCGAGCAGGGCATAAACGATCCTTGGAAGGTTGCCCTTGCCGCCGTTCTGGTTGAAGGTATACTCTTCGTCCTTCTTTCCCTTTGCAACTTCAGAGAAAAGCTGGTTAACGATGTGCCCGCAAACCTGAAATTCGGCATCACCGCCGGAATCGGTCTCTTCATCGCAATCGTCGGCCTCAAAGGAGCGGGAATCGTCATAAGCGACGCTTCCACTCTGGTAGCCATGGGAGACGTTACATCGCCCCAGTTCGCCCTTGCAGTCATCGGACTTATAATCGTTGCTGCCCTCTATCACTACAACGTCAAAGGCTACCTTCTCATAGGCATCCTCGTCACCTGGATTCTCGGAATGATTGCCCAGGCTGCCGGCTGGTACGTTGTGGACATCGAAGCGGGAAACGCTTCCCTCTTCCCTGATTTCTCGGGCACAAGCTTCATCCCTGCGGCTCCAGAGGTATTCGCATTTGACTTCAGCTGGATAGGAGACAACCTGCTTCACTTTGCGGTAATAGTTTTCTCCTTCCTGTTCGTAGACCTGTTCGACACCGTCGGAACCCTCATCGGCGTCGCCTCCAAGGGCAATCTCCTGGACGAAAAAGGAAATCTTCCTAACGCAAAAGGCGCTCTCATGGCCGATGCTCTCGGTACCATCGCAGGCTCCCTTCTAGGAACCTCCACCGTTACCAGCTACGTAGAGTCCAGCGCCGGCGTTTCGGCAGGAGGCAGAACCGGTCTTACGGCCGTAACTGCTGCCGTCCTCTTCGGTGCAGCTCTGTTCCTTTCACCTGTTTTCCTTGCAATACCGGGCTTTGCCACCACACCGGCACTGGTCTGGGTAGGACTTCTCATGATGAGCAGCGTGAAGAACATGCACTTTGACGGAGATATCGCCGACGTGCTCGGCGGCTACGTCGCCATCATAATGATGCCTTTCACCTATTCCATCGCCAACGGCATCATGTTCGGCATCGTTTCATGGGTAATCCTCAAAGTCGTTACCGGAAAGACAAAGGACATTCCGCCTGTTATGTGGGTTTCCTTCGTCCTTTTCGCGTTGAGAATAGTGACCCTCGCAATGGACCTTTCGTTTTAATGGCTGATAGGCTGGGGGGACAGTTCACGCCCAGTCTATGCGTGGACCAAAAGCTTCAAATAATGTCAAACGGCCCACATTCTCAGACGGGTGACTATGTGGGCAATATTAAAAAAAGATGCGGGCCATTGCTTCCGATTGTTCATGAAGCGGCCCACACCGGACTTTGCTTGGTGGGCCGGCGTGCGCTGGTTTGCACACTTTGGCCCACGAACTTTTTCTATATAATTACCCCTTTTGATTATCTCTTCACTATCCTGTAGTAGGTTCTGGATGTGAAGATATAAACTATTACGTACATTACGGCAAATACCAGATAGCACACGGCCGTGGCGATAAGGTACAGCTTTACGTTTGTGAAGTTGAGCACGGCCAGCAGGTCTTTGAGTATCGGAAAGGCTACCGCCGTGTGTATGCCCGCTGTAATGAGGGGCAGGAAGAACACTGTCAGCACCTGGGACCTTATGGAGCTCTTTACTTCTGCCCGGCTCAGACCCACCTTCTGCATTATCTCGAATCTGCCTTTGTCCTCGTAGCCTTCCGAAATCTGCTTATAGTAGATTATGAGAACTGTGGCCATGATGAAGAGGGCTCCCAGGAATACGCCGATGAAGAAGAATCCTCCGTAAAGTCCGAGGAATGATGTCTTTGCCTCCGCCCGGGATTCGGCGAGACCTATATTCATCATCTTATTGTAAATCTCTACCTGCGTCTCCTCATCTTCGTCGGTATCGAAGCCGTAGTAATGATTAATATCGTTTGCGTGTTCTCCATATACTCCTTCTTGATATCCGTAGATGTCCCTTACTATATCCATGTCCTTTACTACTATGAAGTAGCTGTCGGCTACGTTGGCGGCCGTAATTCCGTTACCCATGAATCCGTCCAGAGTCTTTTTTACGGTGAAGGTTTCGCCTCCTATGCTGATGTCCGGATAGTCGTAGCTGCTTCTGTTTGCATAGATGAGGACTTCTCCGTCTTCCAGAGACTCGCTTTTACCCATGGCTTCGTTGTAGTCGTCAAGGGGAACTACTATGAGGATTGCCACCCTGCCGACGAGGTTCAGGTTGCCGTTTTGATTCAATGCTTCGAATTTATCCCCGTCCTGAACTGCGGCAAAGGAAAGGTATCTGTACTCGGACTCTCCGGTTACGTTGATATTTTCCTCCTTCTGAAGCTTCTTTACATCGTCAATCTGCTGCTGCGCTCCGTAATCTTCCAGAGCGTAGAGGCAGAGATCGTTTGGATATCTTGCTGCAAGGGTGTCGTTCATACCTACCATCATGGATGATGTGGTGGAAATCATCACCAGAACCATTGTGGACAGTATGCAGATGTTGGCAAGGCCTGCCGCGTTCTGCTTCATCCTGTATATCATTCCGGAAACGCTGATGAAGTGGTTCCTCTTATAGTAGAACCTCTTGTTCTTTCTGAGAGCCTTGAGGAGAGCTATGCTTCCGGCTGTAAAAAGAAGGTACGTTCCGATTATCACGCATATCGCCGCAACGAAGAAGAGAACGAAAGCCTCCAGCGGATTTTTCGTAGTCAGTGCGATATAGTATCCGGCTCCGAGGAAAAGCGCTCCGAGAACGGCCATCGCGATCTTCGTCTTAGGCTCCTTTTCTCCTTCGCTTGACGCCCTTATAAGCTCTATGGGCTTTGACAGGCTTATCTGGCGAACGGAATTTAAGAATATGAGCAAAAATATGGCTGCGAACAGAAGAACCGTCTTAAGTATTATGGCGGGCGAAACGAAAAATCCCAGTGGAACTCCCGCTCCCAGTATCTTCAGCAGAATCATGTACATGACCTTATCCAGTACGATTCCGAGAATCAGTCCTGCTCCTATGGATATGGCTGCCGTTATCAGGCTTTCCCATCCCATGGTTATGGCCAGATGAAATTTCTCCATACCCAGTATGTTGTAAAGCCCGAATTCTCTCTTCCTTCTCTTTATGATGAAGCTGCTGGTGTAGAAAAGGAATATCACCGAAAATACTGTGACTACCCACGTTCCCAGATTCAGCATGTACGTCAGAGGCTCTGCGCCCATCATGTCCGTAAGGCCGGGATTTACGGCAAGAGAGCAGATTATGTAGTACATGGCTATGGTTATTATGGAACTTATCATGTACGGCACGTAGGTTTTGCCGTTTTTCCTTATGTTTCCCGCGGCAAGCTCCGGAAAGAATCCTTTAGTCATCGTTCTCACCGCCTGTCATTATCAGGGTTAGGGCGTCCGATATCTTCTGGTACATCTGATCCACCGTGCTGTTTCCCCTGTAAATCTGATGGAACACTCTGCCGTCTTTGATGAAGAGGACGCGCCCCGCATGACTGGCGGCTTTGACGGAGTGAGTTACCATGAGAATGGTCTGACCGTCCCTGTTTATCTCGTTAAACACCTTCAGGAGCCCGTCTGTCGACCGTGAATCGAGAGCACCCGTAGGCTCGTCGGCCAGTATGAGCTTCGGCTCCGTTATGAGAGCTCTCGCAACTGCCGTCCGCTGCTTCTGTCCGCCGGATATCTCGTAAGGATATTTCTCCAGGATGTCCGTAATGCCAAGCTTTGCCGCAACGGGAGTGAGCTTTCTCTTCATCTCCCTGTATTCACTGCCTTTTAACACCAGCGGCAGAAAGATGTTATCCTGAACGGAAAATGTGTCCAGAAGGTTGAAATCCTGAAAGACGAATCCCAGATTGTCCCGGCGGAATGCAGAAATTTCCCTGTCGCTTACCGACGACAGCCGCCTGCCGTCAAGGATGACTTCTCCCCTCGTCGGCCTGTCCAGTGCCGCAAGGATGTTTAAAAGAGTTGTCTTTCCCGATCCCGACTCACCCATAATGGCGACGTATTCACCCTGCTCTACGGAAAAGGAAACGTCGGACAAAGCCTGCACTTTTGCTCCGCCGAACCGTGTCGTATAGATTTTCTGAAGGCTCTTCGCCTCTAATATAGCCATATCCCATGACCTCCTTCTTTTCTGATTACGTCCCCATTATACAAAAACGGCCGAAACGCCGAAATTGAATCCGGTGACATTTCAGCCGTTTTATGTGACATTTTTGTAAGGTTGATTATTTTTGGTTATCTCTTTTTATCAAAAGCGCCTGCTATGGCAGCTACCGGCGGTTGCAATATGCGTTTTCTTATATCCTCTACAGATGGAAGCTGTTTTTCCAATTCATCAGGCAGTTTTTCTGTTATCCTATACTCACTTACACCAATCGGTTTGGATATATCTTTCAATGAGTACTCTGCAATGAGATTATTCTTGCTTTTACAAAGCAATAGACCTATTGACGGATTGTCATATTCGGTTTTTAAAATATCATCTACGGCAGAAAGGTAAAAATTTAATTTGCCTGCATATTCCGGTTTAAAGTCCCCGGTCTTCAGTTCAATGACAACGTAACAGCGCAAATTAAGGTTGTAAAACATCATATCTATATAGAAATCTTCTCCGCCTATATTCAGGTGATACTGATTGCCCAGGAAAGCAAATCCTGTTCCCAGTTCCAAAAGTAATTTGGTCATGTTATCTATCAGCGCTGCTTCTATATCCCGTTCTTTCATTTCCTGGCTAAAGGAAATGAAGTCAAACACATATGGGTCTTTCAAAGTCTGTACCGCCAATTCGCTTTGCGGCGATGGCAAGCGGTATTGAAAATTTGATACTTTGTCTGTGAGCACCTGTCTTTGATACAACCTGCTTTCAATTTGGTGAATCAGCACATTCCTCGACCATCCGTTTTCTATCGTCTTTTCTATGTACCATATGCGTTCTTCAAAGTCCGCGACTTTATCAAGTAAAACGGTGTTATGTCCCCACGGAATTTGTGCAACAACCTGTTGCACAAATTCTCTATTCGGATATTCTTCGGCAAACTTGGCCATATAATTCAGGTTCCTGGGAGAATAGCCTTTGCTCCCGGGAAACGCCCGTTTTATATCCGCCGCCAAATTTGTTATGAATTTATTTCCCCACGTTTTATGATTATTGATTTTGCGCCCAATATCATGGTACAGCATCGTCATGTCCACATTTACATGAACTGCCGCCCGATACCTGGCCTCACCGATTTTCCAGCATTAACTAATCCGCCTGATTGCAATATATCCTGCTTACTCCATAACCCGGTTCTCGCTGCTCAGGTCTATGGAAATCACTGTGCCTTTTCCCGGCTCCGACTCTGCGCTTATTTTGTGTGAAAGGCGGCTGCAGGCGGTTTTGCACAGGTAGAGGCCCAGACCCGTGGACTTCTTATCTGACCTGCCGTTGTAACCGGTGAAGCCTTTTTCAAAGATTCGCGGCACGTCCTCGGGAGCTATTCCTATGCCAGTGTCTGCGATTTTAAGAACCTTTTCCGGGGTTACGGTTATGGTCACAAAGCCTTCCCTGGTGTATTTTATGCTGTTGGAAAGCACCTGCTCTATTACGAACTGGAGCCACTTCTCATCTGTCAGG
Source organism: uncultured Bacillota bacterium (assembly GCA_949292945.1). Lineage (GTDB taxonomy): Bacteria > Bacillota > Clostridia > Peptostreptococcales > Anaerovoracaceae > Avanaerovorax. Next base: position 128,561 of record CASFAX010000001.1, read on the forward strand.
ACCTGTACGTCAGTGCCGCCATAGTTCAGTCCTATTTTCCTGCGGACGAACTGAGGCGCGTACTTTCTCACGGCGCTTCGTATTATTCCGTCGAGGCTGCACTCTTTGAATACGTAGTCGGAACTGCCTTCTCCCAGCCTGAGGTAGGAAAGAACCATCTCCACGTACTGCTCTATCCTGAAAAGCTCCGAAAGGAGGCTGCGGCTTTCCTCGCTGTCCTCTCCTTCCAGCATCATCTTCATGGTGGAAATGGGCGTCTTAATCTGATGAACCCAGGTAGTATAGTAGTCCATGCTCTCTTTGGCCTCGTCCCGCCTTGCGGTTTCGCTTTCGTCGAGGAGTCTTTTCAGCTTTTTCACCATGGCCTCAAAGTCTTCTTCTCCCAAAGTCTTTGCCGCATCAGGCTCTCCCGACAAAATATGCACGTTTTCCAGCATTCTCACCCGTTCCAGGTGCCTTATCCTGTAAAAATGGAAGTTCACAGAAAGAACCACAGCCGCCAGAAGCAGGCAGATTCCTCCTCCGTATAAAACGGCTTCCACAGGCAGGTTGTAAAGGCTGAACACTACCGCGAATATGACGACAAAGGCTGCAAACAGCCCGGCTGCCGCAAGATGCTCCCTTACGTATCTTCCGAATATGTAATATACCTTTTCCTGTTTCATTTCTTCTGTTCCTGCCCTGTCATATCCTGACGGGATTCTATGATGTAGCCGCTTCCCACCTTTGTCTTTATGAAGCCTTCAAGTCCTGCGGCTTCAAGTTTCTTTCTCAAGCGGTTCACATTTACCGTAAGGGTATTTTCCTCCACGTAGGAATCCATCTGCCAAAGCTTTGTCATGAGGGCGTCCCGGCTTACCACCTTGCCCTTGTTTTCCATAAGCGTCTGAAGTATCCTGAACTCGTTCTTCGTCAGGTCTATGCGCTTTTCCCCGTAGGTGAGTGAACCGTCGTTAAGGTTCAGCACCGCTCCTCTGTTTTCCAGAATAGGCGTCCTCCCTCCCATGTCGTAGGTGCGGCGAAGGAGGGCCTGAATCTTCGACATCATCACCTCAAGGTTTACAGGCTTTGATATGAAATCGTCAGCTCCCATGTTCATTGCCATTATTACGTTCATGTTGTCCGAAGCCGAGCTTATGAAAACTATGGGCACTTCCGATATCTTCCTTATCTCGCTGCACCAGTGATAGCCGTTGAAGAAGGGAAGCACTATGTCGATTAGTAGGATGTGAGGGTTGCAGGCCGTAAACTCGCCGACGATGTTCTGAAAATCCTCGGCGAGAAACACCTCATTTCCCCACGACTCTATCTGCTTTTTCATAGCCTCTGCAAGAGGCCTGTCATCTTCTATTACAAATATGCGATACATGCCAGTTCACTATGCCGAAAAAGTCTCCGATGGCCTGCCAAATCAGCTTTCACATCGAAGACTTTCTCTGAATGCAATTTATCCTTTATTTCTTCTCAAAGGCGTTATAAATCGCCCTTATAGCCTTCTCAAAGTCCTTGTTCTCCACACCGACGATGATGTTTATCTCGCTGGATCCCTGATCTATCATCCTGATGTTCACCTCGGCTTCTGCAAGGGCCGTGAACAGGGTGGCCGATACGCCGCGCCGTCTGTTCATACCGCAGCCTACCGTAGCGATGAGGGAAATATCGTCGAACACTTCCATGCTGTCAGGACTCAGCTGCTTTTCAAAAGCTTCCAGCAGGTCGTCTCTGCTTCCTTCCAGCTGGTGGCTGTCCACTACTACGGACACCGTGTCTATGCCGCTCGGCAGGTGCTCGAAGTTTATATCAAAGTCTTCAAGTATGGTGAGTATCCTTCTCACAAAGCCGCGCTCGTTGCTCATCATGTTCTTATAGATGGCGATTACGGTGAAGTCCTTCCTTCCGGCAATTCCCGTTATGACTTCGTCTGCGCCTCCCTCATGCTCGGCTGTAATTATGGTGCCTTTATCTTCCGGAACGTTGGTGTTTCGGATGTTGATAGGGATGTTGGCAAGCTTTGCAGGATAGATGGCGTCCTCGTGAAGGACGGAAGCTCCCATGTAGGAAAGCTCCCTCAGCTCCTTATAGGATATTCTGCTAATAGGCTTTGCGTCTGCTACTATTCTCGGATCGGCTTTCAGAAATCCGGAAACGTCAGTCCAGTTTTCGTATATATCGGCTTTTACCGCTCTCGCTATGAGAGCTCCTGTAATGTCCGAGCCGCCTCTTGAGAACGTCCTTACCCTTCCCGTTTCCTCGTTTGTTCCGTAGAATCCCGGAATTACAGCTCTCTCGTGCCTGGAAAGTTCCTCCCTCAGAGCTTCGTCGGTGGCCTCCAGAAGGAGTCTTCCCTTGCCGTCGAATTTGATGAGCCCGGCGGTATCGACAAAATCGTAGCCCAGGAATGCCGCCACCAGAAGGGCGTTAAGGTATTCTCCCCTGCTGGCCAGATAGTCCGAAGAGCAGCCCTTTCTCATGTTCTCCCTTATAACGGCAAATTCCGCATCGATGTCAACGTCTACGCCAAGATTCACCTTAACTGCGGTGAAGCGGTCCGTCACTACCTGAAAAAGCTGGTCATAAGGAAGGTTGTGTTCCATATGAGTTCCGCAGAGGTAGAGCAGATCTGTAATCTTGTTATCTCCGTCAAATCTCTTTCCCGGCGCCGACACGACGATGTACTTTCTGTCGCTGTCAGCTTCTATTATCTCCTTTATCTTTCTGAGCTGAATTCCGTCCGCAACGGACGATCCGCCGAATTTCGCAACTTTTATGCCCATAGGCTGTTCCTCCTACTAAAGTTCTTTCTTAAGTTCTTCCACCTTGTCAAGTCTCTCCCATGGAAGATCCACGTCGGTTCTTCCAAAGTGACCGTAGGCGGCAGTCTGTCTGTATATAGGTCTTCTGAGGTCCAGATCTCTTATTATGGCCGCAGGCCTGAAATCGAAGTGCTTTTCAACGATTTCAGCTATTTCCTCGTCCGTTTTTACGCCGGTGCCGAAGGTATCCACCATGATGGATACAGGTTTTGCAACACCGATGGCATAAGCCAGCTGGATTTCGCACTTCCTAGCAAGACCTGCCGCTACCACGTTCTTTGCCGCATATCTTGCAGCGTAGGACGCGCTCCTGTCGACCTTTGTAGGGTCTTTTCCGGAGAATGCTCCGCCGCCGTGACGGGCGTATCCGCCGTAAGTGTCTACGATTATCTTTCTTCCCGTCAGTCCGGAATCTCCGTGAGGCCCGCCGATTACAAATCTTCCCGTAGGGTTTACAAAGTATTTTGTGCTGTCGTCCAGAAGCTCCGCCGGAATTACAGGCTTTATTACGTTTTCTATTATATCCTTCCTTATCTGCTCCTGAGTCGCGTCAGGGTCGTGCTGGGTGGATATGAGGACGGTGTCGATTCTTACAGGCTTGTCATCGTCGTACTCCACCGTCACCTGGGACTTTCCGTCAGGTCTCAGGTACGTGAGGGTTCCGTTCTTTCTCACTTCCGCCAGTCTTAGAGCCAGCTTGTGAGCCAGGGAAATAGGCATAGGCATAAGCTCAGGGGTCTCGTCGCAGGCGTAACCGAACATCATTCCCTGATCTCCTGCTCCGATAGTATCAATTCCTTCGTCAGACTCCCCTTCCTTATACTCAAGAGCCTTGTCAACTCCCATGGCGATATCTCCGGACTGCTCGTCTATGGCCTGAAGCACTGCGCAGGTGCTTCCGTCAAAGCCGTATTTGGCCCTGTCGTAACCTATGTCCAATATTACGTTTCTCACGATCTTTGGAATGTCGATGTAGCAGCTGGTGCTTATTTCGCCCATAACCATGGCATATCCGGTAGTAGCTGTGGTTTCACAGGCTACCCTTCCGTAGGGATCCTTTTCCAGAATGGCGTCAAGTATGGCGTCGGAAATCTGGTCGCACACTTTGTCAGGATGGCCTTCCGTGACAGATTCCGATGTGAATAATCTCTTCATTTCTATTAATCCTCCCGTCTTTATGAATAATAAAAAACCTTTTCTCGTTCTAAAAGAAAAGGTCTGATTCTGACAAAATCATTCCTCATCTTTCAGACTTACCGAACGCAGTCTGTAGGATGTAGCACCTTCCGCCGAAGCCTCGATTCGTCAAAGCCTCCGCCAGGGTTGCCGGGCATCACAGGGCCTATTCCCTCCGCCGCTCTTGATAAGGAGTTATCTGATTCCTGTATTCATTTCCTATAAATTATACTATCATTGGAAATTTTGTCAACGATATATTATAATGTTCCCATGACAAAAGATACCACAGATATGAAAATTCAAAACCCAAAGGACAGAAAGCTTTCAGAAAGGATGACCCTTCGCCTCATAGACGGAGGTCTTTCCGAAACGGCCAGAGGAAAACGCCGGGAATTTCACAGCGCCTACGTTACGGATACCCGCCTCATGGGCGTCCTCGGCATGAGGATATGCTGGCACCTTCCGGAAAACCTTCACTACAGATACCTGTACCAGTTCTTCTATTTTGACGCCGAAGAATACGGCTTTGACAGATACGAAAGCGGCCTTTCCCCTATATGCTGTCAGCACTACAATCAGGATCCTGTGGTGGTAAAGGAACACGCATGCTCCATGTTCGGAGGACTGGGCGCAAAGAAACGAGAGATAACCGAAAAACAGGCGGTTTACATTCTCAGGCGCTACGTTTCATTTAACAGAGAGCACGGCATTCCCCTGCCGTCACCTTCAGAGGAGTACGAAGACCTTCTCTCCGGCGAGTGCAGCCTTTCCGATGAGGAAAAGGAACAGCTAAGAGAGCTCATATGCGTCAAAGTCAGGTCCCCTTATGAAGCGGCAAACTATTTTCTCATGCGATCTTTCGGAGGAGATTTTGAAGCCGCCGGGTGGCTTGCCGAGAAAAACGTTGACTGCGAGGTTTTCCCCGGTCTTTCAAAATGCACCCTTTGCAGAAACGCATCAAGACCTGACGGAGATACGGAGCTTCTCGCCCTGGGAGAAGTCAGCCTTACGTGCGAGTCTCTGGTTGAATCCGATGATTCCTACTACATAGCTGTCAGCAGACTGCGGGTGGAGAAGCTTAAGATAACGGAAGCCTCCCGGGTTTCCCTTTCGAAGATAACCCCAGCCGAGGCTGCCATGATACTTTCCCGGCCCGAATACGTATCAAGCTACGCACTCAAAGGACCTGCCGAAGCTGTAAACAGGTACATATCGCCCATACTTACGAATTCCATCATATCAAAATATGACGATAATACCCTCTTTGCCGTATACAAATCGAACAATGACCACGTGAACAGCCGCATATACAGGCTGGATAACGATCTCATCGGGGCCTGTTATCTGACGGAGAGCGGATATTTCATCGTGTTTTCGGGAACCATTTCGGGTATAGAATACATGGAGCGGGGAATCGAAAATTCGCCGCTGCGGTATCTCTTAAAGCCTGACGGCAAGTTCCAGTTTCACGAGAACATAATGTGGGAATTCATCAGCGGCGGCTACGACGACCTGGGGGATTTCCTGTACGACATGGATTTTTCAGGAGATGACGACGAGTAGAAAGGCTTTCGGTTTCCGTGAGCAAAACAGCTCCAGCGCCGGAACGCGAAAAAATAATTTGCGGCGGTTTACCGATACGTCGTTTTATGTAAACTTTCGTTCTCAGATCGAAAAAAGTTCTCAACAACACCAGGCTCTTTATATTTTAAGGGATTGCCCGGTTTTCCACACGAAATTCCGGAATTGTATACAATCTTATTCGCAGGGGGCTGTGGATAACTTTGTATCACGCGCCCGTTGAAAATGCCGGTCTCCGCCTCATTTACCCTTTTGTCAACAGAAAGTTATCCACAGCAATTATTTAATATCCCCTGTTCTTCCTGCTGTTAGGTAAAAAAGCGGTTTTCCGCGGTTTTTTTGCGAACACAACGTAAAAATTATGAAAAGTTTTTTCAGGAGCATAAAAAATGAAAACAGCCAGATTATTTAAAGAAGACGTTTATCTGAAGGAGTCCGACGCCGAAGTCCTGGAAGTTTCCTGCGGCAAAGACGGCCTTCTGGTAGTTCTGGACAGGACGGTTTTCTTTCCTACCGGCGGCGGTCAGAGCTGCGACACAGGCCGTATGAACGAATTTCGCGTGAAGGAAGTCTACGAGCGCGGAGGAGAGATATATCACGTTGTCGATGAAAATGCCGGACTTTCACCCGGCGACAAAGTGCACATATCCATAGACTGGGAAAGGCGCTTTGACAATATGCAGCGCCACTGCGGCGAGCACATACTTTCCGGAGTATTCCACGCTCTTTGCGGCGGAATAAACCGGGGCTTTCACATGGGCGACGACTACATGACCATCGATATAAGCCTTGAAGACGATCCGTCCTTTACGGAAATAGACGACGGGCTTCTTGCAGAAGCCGAGCTGCGGACAAACCGCATTATATGGGCAGATATGCCCGTCGTTTCCCGCCACTTTGACAGGCGGGAAGAAGCGGAGAACCTTCCGCTGAGAAAGAAGCTGACCATAGAGTCTGACATCACCATCGTCTCGGTAGGCGATATAAACAATCCGTCGGACTGCGTCGCATGCTGCGGCACCCACCCTTCTACTTCCGGCCAGGTTGGTATGGTGAAAATCTACAAGGCCGAACCTAACAAGGGCATGTACCGCATATACTTTGAAGCCGGGCAGCGGGCGCTCATGAAGTACCGTAATCAGTTCGACATCCTCACAGCCCTGGAAAAAGATCTTTCCGCAGGAGACGATGACGTCATCCATAAGTACGAAGCTTTAAAGGAGCGTTACTCCTGCGCAAAAGACGAAGTCTACAGGCTGAAAAGAGCCTTTATAAAGCAGGCAGCAGAAGAGCTAAATGCCCGCCTTGAAACCTGCGGCGAGAATTTAATCGAAAAAAAGTTCGAGCTTCTGGAGCCGGGAGATTTTCCTGACGTGTATAAGGCCCTGAGTGAGAATCTTCCCGAGCTTATCATTCTTATCCACAGTCCGAGCAGCACCGCCGTTCTCTTTTCAGCTTCGCCGGATGTGAACTGTGGGAAGCTGATAAAAGAATATGCTGCTGAGTTTGGTGGCCGGGGCGGCGGCTCCGCCTCAAACGGACGGGCAGTTTTCCCTTCAGGGGACGCTCTGGATAAATTTACCGACGCCATAAGGAGATATTTTAATGAGTAAACCATCCATTCAGATAACGCTGGTGGACAGAAAAGGCCCCTGCGGCTGCCACCGCGGCCATAAAATAGGCGATACATTTGATTTCGATACGGAAAGAGGCAGGCTTTGTCCCATGGCAATGCACGTGGCCTTCCCGTACATAGATATTCTGCGTTACGGCGGAACGCTGCCGCCAGGCAGAGACGGCGATTTCAGATTCTGCTGTCCCGACGCCGACGTGATTAACATTTTCAAACTTGAAGTAAAGGAGAACCGATAAAATGGACAGAAAAGAACACGCAACAAACCTTCACCACAGCAAGTACAACTGCGCCCAGGCCGTAGCCTGCACTTTTGCCGACAAAACCGGCATGAGCGAAAAAGACGTTTTCAGAGCCGCCGAAGCTTTCGGGTTCGGCATGGGCTCCATGAAAACATGCGGCGCACTTTCCGGAGCCGCCCTCATAGTAGGCCTCATGACCTCCGACGGCAACCTGGAAAACCCGGCTACAAAAAAAGACTGCTATGCAAAGATGAAGCAGGTCATCGCCGCTTTCGAGGAGAAAAACGGCTCAACAGTCTGCGCAGAGCTTAAAGGCGTTGAAACCGGCAAAGCGCTCCGCTCCTGCGACGGCTGCATTCAGGACGCAGTGGAGATACTGGAGAAGGTGATAGAGGGATAGGCTGATGGGGTATGAGCCGAAAGGGTATCGGGCACCGGAATAGCTTCTAATATCGCGCAGATATCGGTTATACTATGGTAAATCGCAAGAAAGGGGGCTACTAAACCTGTGATTAAACGGGAACTATACATGAGCCGCATCCGTCCCTTTATCGGATCAGAATTGATTAAGGTCTTAACAGGAATCCGCCGCTGCGGAAAGTCGGTCATGCTGGAGCTTATCAAACAGGAACTTGCGGAGTCCGGTGCCGACCTGTCTCAATTTATCTCGATAAATTTTGAGGACATGCGCTATTCTCATCTACAGACCGCTAAGACTTTGCACGATGAAATTACAAGTAGAGCTGCCGGAATAGAGGGCAAGGTCTATATCTTCTTTGACGAGATTCAGGAAGTGAAGGATTGGGAGAAATGCGTCAACTCTCTGCGCGTCTCCCTTGACTGCGACATTTACATAACCGGCTCCAACGCCAAGCTGCTGTCCGGTGAGCTTGCAACCTATCTGGGAGGACGCTATGTTGAGTTTGTAATCTACCCGTTCTCCTTTGCAGAGTTTTTGGAGCTGTACCGGCAGGTTGCACCGAGCACGACGATACAGAACGCTTTTCAGAAGTACCTTCTGTCCGGCGGCATGCCGTACCTTGCCAACCTGCGCTTTGCCGATGAACCGTCCAAGCAATACCTCCGCGACCTGTTCAATTCCGTACAGCTTAAAGACATCGTACAGCGGAATAAAATCCGGGATGTAGATCTGCTGGAGCGCATCATCGCCTATGTTATGGCAAATTTAGGCACCACGTTTTCAGCAACATCTCTTGCCAAGTTCTTCAAAAACGAGGGCCGCACCGTAGCTCCGGAGACGATCCTGAACTACATCAAATACTGCTGCGACGCTTATCTGTTCTATCAGGTCAAGCGTGAAGACCTGCAAGGCAAGCAGATACTCGCATCTAACGAAAAATACTACATCGCTGACCACGGTATCCGCGAAGCGGTATTCGGAGGCAACACAAAGGATATAAATCTTATACTCGAAAATATTGTATATCTGGAACTGCTGAGAAGAGGGTACGAAGTGACTGTCGGCAGAACCGGAGACAAAGAAATCGACTTCGTCTGCACCAGGCATGGAGAGAAGCTCTATGTTCAGGTGGCATATCTCCTTGCATCGGAGGAAACCATTGCCCGTGAATTCGGAGCTTATTATTCCATTCATGACAACTTCCCTAAGTATGTCGTTTCGCTGGACGAGTTTGACATGAGCAGAGGAGGTATCAAACACCGGAACATTCGCGATTTCCTTCTGATGGACGAGTGGAATTAAGACGTGCAGATGTCCTGGGTTCCTCGCCTTGGTTAAAATGTTGGTTTATAGCTTGAAAACCAATTTGATATTGGTCGTTTTACTGTTTATGACCTGAGAAACCAAATTTTCTTGGTCAAATCGTTTTCTCAAACGGTGAAAACCAATATTTATTTCCTGATATTTACATATTTTGGCGTATACTCGCTGTAAAGATGCGGATTACAGCTATATTGCGATTCAATTATTGGTTTTCACCGCTTAAATCCGCGGAAAAGCCAATGCGTTTTGGTTTTTCACCCGGCTATACAGAAATTAGCCAAAGGGCTGCCAACATTAGCGCAATGAAAGTCGTTAATGTGACAGCCCTTTTGTTTACATGTTGATAAGAATTAATGCAACTGCAATTATTCCCGTTGCGATATATTCTCTCTTGGAAAGGAATTCTCTGAAAACGATCAGATTTACGATGTTCACGGCGAATATAACTCCCGCACTGTAGCACGGGTATACGAGATATGCAGGGAGCAGTCCGGCTGCCTTAAGGAGCAGCAGAGCTGCAAGTTCATTTGGGATTCCCACTATTATCCCAACGGCTACATCTTTTTTAGTTATATGCCTGTCCTTATATATGCATACGCCTATGGACATTATCAGAGCCGCCACGAAAGTGTAGAATATGAATCTTTCCTGGTTATCAGGACTTCCGTAAACGCTGAACAGCTTGGATATGGTATCCACGCATCCTCCGGTGGCAAATGCAAGTATAAGGTATATGGATACTCCGCCTTTGTCCTTTCCCCCTCCGTTCATGTATATGATAGCGAAGAGCGAAATGACGATTCCGGCTATCTGAATGCCGGTCGGAATTTCCGCAAACATTACCGCCGATATTACAGTCGGTATCAGTACGCCCATTCTGTTGAACGTTGCCGTAAGGGGCGCTCCGTT
>CASFAX010000002.1 GCA_949292945.1 uncultured Bacillota bacterium
TTCTTCCCCTCCATACTTTCTTTTTGTCATGTTTACCTCCTTAAAGTGAACCCTTGAATTAATTTATTTCAGTTCGTCCACTTTAAGGGGTGCGGATCATAAGTGCGGGCCAGACTGTTGAAAAGTCAGCGCAAGGTCCACAGATTGTCTTATTTTGCGGGGCATTTTAGATACAGATGGGCTAATAACCCATGAATCGATTGCCTCTGCGGGCCAGATGGTTGTCTGAAGTGTAACCTGGCCCGCAACTAGGAGCCACAAAATTAAAACCCTCTGAAGCGTTGAAAATCAACGCTTTCAAAGGGTTTTATCACTGGTGCCCCGGAGGCGATTTTACGGTAATGTTTCTCATTCCCGCCGCCCACGGGCTCCTCTTTCAGTCGCCCTCGGCCGCTCGGGGCTCGTCCGTCCGCCGGACGGACTCCCTTTTCCCTCGCGCTCTCTCGTGTTCGAATCGCTTCTTTTCGTAGCAAGAAAAAAGAGCCCGGAAGGACTCTTTTTTCTTGGTGCCCCGGAGGCGATTCGAACACCCGACGCACGGTTTAGGAAACCTAATACAACTATTGAAATTTCAACGTTTATCGCTATTAGGGCACGGGTGGTGTCACATCCACTTTTAAAAATACAATTTGTATTCTTCATTCACATCTGATTTTACCACTGATAAAAAGAAAAAAGCCCCCGACAGAGTACGACCGGAAAGGGCTTCTTTCTTATTGTAAATACGCTTCTCATATAAATTATATTACTCGCGCAACTGTTCTTTCAAGGTGGTAACGTATCTTCTGCCGTCTTTTATCTTTCTGTAATATTTAATTCGCTTTTCAGAGCAGCTTGAAGCACAGCCGAGAAATTTATGCCGGCTTTTTCAGCTTCAAAATTAAGCCATGAAGGAATCGTGCAGTTTTTCTTAACCGAGCGCATATCATTCTTTCTGCGGTATTCTGTAAAGTCAACATCAACTAAAGATATAATGCTTTCTGCAGGGGCATTTGCCTGAACTTCTGCAAGGTCTGATGCTTCCGGTAATGTTTCGCCGTCGTCCTGCATATCAATCCCCATAATCCCGATCGCGTCCCGCGCCATCTCGATTGCGTCAGGAACGTCTTTCCCCTGCGTATTGATATTGAAATCCGGGATGTATACCACAATAAATTCTTTTCCCTTTGTCATGACTATAGGATAAGCTTTCTTCATATTGAAAATACCTCCTCGTAAAATTATATATATTCTTCAAGGGGTAGCGGGCTTATTTCAGCCCGCGCCGCTTGATGATTGTTTTTGCTAACTCTTCATCTGTTTCTCTGTGCCTTACCACGCTTTCTCTCTCTTTACCTTTTACGTAAATATCGTGATTTGCACCGTGCCTTTTGAACTTCCAGCCGTTCTTTTCTAAAAGTTCGATAAGGTCTTTTGTTTTCATGTCTTGCCCTCCTTACATTATTTATTATACGCCTTCAATGCGTATTTGTCAATGGTTTTTTAAAAAAATAGTGCGTATTTTATGCGTCTTCAGGCAGTGGTGCATGTACGATGTCTTGATATGAAAAAGTCCCACCCGTTTTCTACAGGTGAGACCTTTTCAAAATATATGTAAATAAAAGGAGAATGCAGTAGCTACTCGCTCGTACCATATGCGGATTTCAGAACGATAATATCAACGAGCTGGCCTTTCGGCAGCGCCTGAGCCAGTTTTAAGGTGTTATTGTTCACAATTTCATATTCCCACGGCAATAACTGCAGCCCATTGATGTATATGCTCGTTATATCCATACTGTTATTAAAATCGGATATTTCTATTGTTAAAGTGTCGGTTTCCTCTGCAGTTTTTATCATCTGGCGGTTTTCCGTTAGTAGGATGATTCCCGTTATTCCCTCAAGGCCGCTGAACCAGTTATCAAATACCTCCTGGTTTGACGATATTAAATAGCTGAGATTCTGCGCATATGCGCTTTGATATTGATTGTACAGGTCTGATGTATCAATCTGGTCTATTAATCCGGTTACATAGCCGCACACTTCCGAATCCGGTATAGTATTTGTGATTTCCGCCTGAGTAATATTCTCCGTAAGCTTATCCACCTTTATTAACGCCAGTGACAATTCCTCTATATCATCGGTGTTAATTAACGGCGGTTCCGTTGGCTGCGTAGCCGGTTCGCCCTTTTTATAGACGATTGAAGCAGCTCTCACCTCTTCGTTCTTGTTGTTCTGCAGCACGATGCGGTCGATTCGATTAAGTATTACGTCTGCAGGTTCTATGGCCATCACATAATCCGTTGTATTTTCTATATACTTCCCATCCGAAAAATATGCTTTCCCCGGCGATACTATTATGCTCATGCCCTCATATTCCAGAACTTCATACTTATCGGCATAGTTTTGCAAAACCCCACGCCCGATTAATCCTGTGAAGTATTTACTCATATCATCGGCATTATACTTGCGGTCACCGTTTTTGCTGTTAAAGTATCCGAATTCTACTGCCATTTTCAGCCCTCCAGTCTCCAAACGTCGGTACTATTTTATATCCGTTTTCATTCTCACTTTCCAGCACCGCAGTAATCTGCGGTGTGGCCTGTATTCCAAGTTTATTTTCTATCTGTACAATATCGCCCAGCTCGTAATCTTTGCGGTAGGTGTAGGTGTTTGCGGTATCAATAAGACCGTTATATTCCTCTACCGTCTCGCATTCGCTGAGCTTTTCCTTTCCTCTCTCCTGCAGCAGTTTATTGTAATCGTCCTCTATGATTTCACCTTCATTGCTGGAAATGTCCTTGGCATCAACAAACAGCTCATAGCGGTCTAGCCCCGCAGATTCCCCGATGGTCTGATATCGCCTTGCTGTTCCTTCGCCTTCACCTCCAATTAACGCCACATTTTTGTAATTCGTTTCATTTGTGAGATACTCCGTTTCAATAAGATTGTCGAAGGTATCGCTGAAAATTACATACGGCAAATCGCTTTGATTGTATGAACGGTCTGCGCCACGGTACAGATTGAATTCCAGCTTTTTGTCGTCCGTTAAAGTGATTCTGAATCCGTAGTTATAAATTTTGCAGATGTTTGATATTGCGGTCAGAAGGTTGTCGCCGGTAATCTGCATACTTATGACATCGTTAAATCCCTGCCGCTCTCCCAGCGTTACATCCGGAATCTGCCGCTCTGCTATTGCAGGGCTTATCACGTTTTCAGTTATGAGACGCCTTATAAAATCCTCTGCGGTCTCGCTTGACCTGCTTACGGTCTGTGTCCATATAATCCGCCGATTTAAAACGCTGTCAGCGGTTCGGCCTTTTGCCGTCAAAAGGCTGTCTTCCTGTGATTGCACAACCTCTACATCTTCTACGAAACATATCCCGCCGGTGTCTTCTCTCTGCAGTATCATTCTCTTTTTTATCGTCTGCATGGTTTCCGGCGTTGCCGCTACGCACAAAACGAAATCCCCGCTCTCATTGTACCGCTCGCACCATTCTAAACTTCTATAGCTGTCCAGGTACGCCACTTTGTTATATTTCGGGCTTAAAACATACAGATTCATTTTATACCCCCTCAAAAAGCAGCGAATAGTAAAAGCGTAAATATACCGCGTCCGTTCTGGTGTCGTTGGCATACGTGAATATGTTTTTCCCCGGCGCCAAAGTGAGCCAGGTATTGCCCGGCATGATGTAATTTATTGCATTCAATACATCTGCACCTCGTATCAGCTCCACCTTCTTCTTCCCCGGCGCAGTCTGTATGCGGACAATATCGCCGGTACTCATTTCCATGTTCAATCCGAAATATTCCCGTGTTTCGACGTTATATATTATAGGGTTTCGCGTAGTCGCCATTGCTTCTATCTCAATGGTAAGCCCTGTTTCTATATCACCGTCGTTTTCTATCATCTGTGCAAGCTCTTCGCTTATTTCGCTGAACTCTTTGCCTTCCTCTTCAATCGCAAACGGGAATTCGAACCACTTTATGATCTTATAGACTTCGGTATAATTTTGAGCAGAGTTTTCAAAATACGGGCTTGGACATTCTATGTTTACGGTTATCGTCTGCCCTATTTCAAAAAGAGATCCTTCAAGGCTCGTAACTATACCGGAGATTTTTACTTCCCTGTTCTCATTGCTGAAAAATAAGGTGATTTCCTTCTTTATAGGAAAATATGAGTAGAGCTGCTGCCTGTTTTCTTCGACCGGCGGCTTTGGCGATAAAGCTATGCTTATAACGCGGTTCTCTGCCCTTACGTTGGTTATAACGCTGCCGTCTCTATTCGTTGCTGTTACTGTGCTGATAGACGCCTGCGGAGACAGAAGCCCGTCAATATATCGGATTGAATATTGCGGGCTGTCCGTAAGTTTCAGCCGTTCGCCTTTGCTATTTTCAACTGTCAAGGTAAACACTTATACTCCCCCTTGCGTCAATGCTTTAAACTGCTTTAACTGCCTCTGCGTCTGCCGATATACTTCCAGACTGTCAAGGGCTTTCGGTGATGTGTTATACTGATTGAACGTTACATTATTCACGCTGCTGTTTCCACCGCTTCCGGCCATATTTCCGGTATGTGCATTTGCCCCCGCTCTCAGCGTCCTCAGATTGCCGTTTAACGAGGTTTTAAGGTCATTTAATGGAATTGCTTCTTTAAGCCTTTTTCCCTCTGCAATGACGCTGTTTGCCATGTTCCCGATTGCACTTACAGCATTACCGGCGTCTTTTTCTGCTCCGACTGCAAAGCCTTCCACAGTCTGGCGTCCTATTTCCGCAAACACGCGGGACGGTGAACGTATTCCAAGCCTGCTTCTAGCCGTCGCGGCGGCCTGACTTGCAATACTTGAGACGGTAGACATCACGGATGTAACCATGCTGGAAATACCGCTTTTAAATCCTGACATTAAGTCCCGTCCTACAGATGTGTATGTACTCTTATATGCTGCAGCGCTATTTGCAGCGGATTTTGCTACTTTCGCTGCTGCATTCCCGACTTCTTTAGATGCGGCGTTTATTCCGTCACGCATGCTCTGGGTACTTTTCTGTCCCGCAGTCTTCATCTCCGGAACGGCGCTGTTGGCCTTGTTGACCATCAGTTTCTTTATTTCGTCCGTAGCATTTACAGGCGACATCTTGCCGCTGTTTACGCCTTCCGTAATATTTTCAGGAACCTTTATACCCGCCTGTTTTGCCTTTTCGAGCATATCATCATAGACAACAAGGTCTTTCATGATCTGCACGGCTTCTTCCGGCTTTGTCTGTCCTGCTGCTACCTGCTGTGCCAGATATTCCGGTACATCTCGCCCCGCCGCACTGCTTTTCTCCAGAAGGTCATTAAATGTAACGAGGGAATTCATCTGTTTAACCGCCTGTGACGGTGACAGCTCTCCGGATTTTATACCGTCAGTAATGCTTTTCGGTACTGTGATTCCGGCTTCTTTCGCATCGGCAATCATATCGTCGTATTTTATAAGCGCTTTCAGTTCATCCACGCTCTTTGGAACGGCATATTTGCCTTTTTTGATTCCATCGGCTACAACTTTCGGCACTTCCACACCTGCTGCTTCCGCTTCTTCCACTAATGCAGTCAGTGCCTTTTCAACCTCTGCAGCCGTAAGTTTTGCCTGTGCATATGCTTCCGTATTATCGTATTCTTTATTAAGCTTCTTTAAGTCCTTGTTTAAATCCTTTACAGTTTTTGACGATTCCTCGTAGGCTTCTCTTGTCTTTTCAACTTCCCGCGTGGCTTCTCTCTGACGCTCAAGCGAGCCTTTTTCATGGTTTGCTACGGCTTCTTTAGCTGCAGCCAGTTCTTCCAGAGCCTCCTGATATGCCTTGTAATTTTTCGTATTCAGTTCGGTTGCCTCGGCAAGCTGCATTTCAACCTTAGCCATGTCCGAAGCGATACTGGTCAGCTGCTCCTGCGCGGCCTTTGCCTTTGTCAGCTCCTTTGTGGCCTCAATCTGGTTTCTGATTTCCTCTGTGGACTTACTCAGTTTATCCGCTTCCTGATCATACTGTAAGTTAAGATCCGGTATTAGCTCGTTAAGCTGCTGCACGTATTGAGCCATCAATGCTTTTTCGGCATTGCTCTTATTTTCCTTATCTGCCAGCTCTTCCAGACGGCTTAATAATATGCCTGCGCTCTCTGCTTCTGCTGCTGCGTTCTGGATGTTTTCAGCGCGGGTTTTAGCGTTCTGTTCAATACTTTCGGAAAGCGCCTTATATTCCTCGCTCAGCTCTTTAGTGGCTCTAGTGTTTTCATCGCTGGCTTCTTTGCTTTCCTTGCTTTTTGAAGCATATGCGACTAGTCCCGTTACCACGCCCGCGATTAATCCGGCGACAAGTCCCCAAGGCGTCGCTTTCTGTGCAAGGCTTAACGCCTTCGTTGCTACGGTCGCGCCTTCGGTCGCTGTAGTCTGTGCTATAGTTGCCGCTGTGGCAGTTCCGGTTACTGTAGCTGTTATCGCCTGTGTGGCCTGCATTGCCTTTTCCGCTGCTGTCGCACCTATCACCACCGTTTTATATGTAAGCCACGCTGCACCTGCTGTTTTAAGAACGGCGCCGATCGTGCCCGCGTTTTCAATTAACAGTTTTGCGCCCGCTGCAGCCGTAGAGAATAAATCACCTATCAGCGCCGCTGCACCGCTCCAGTCTATGCCGTCGACTAATTCGGTAAATTCTCCGGTGACTTCTCTTATCTCCGGAGCGAGAGCTTTTAAAACCTTTGTCTTTAGCTCAGTAAGCTTCGTGTTAAGCGGCTCCAGCTCTTCTGCCAGTTCTGCCTGTGTTTCCTTTAACTCCACCTCGGCTTCATTGGCTTCAAGTATACTTCCACTTAACTGGTCGTATGTTTTACGGCTTTCACCGTATGTCTTATTAAGCATTTTGGCAACGACGTTTGCCCGTTCGCCTTTGTCGCTTATTTCTGCCAGCGCTTCGTTGAAAGCGTCTTCTACCGGCAGTCCTGCTTCGATGGCCTTTCTAAACGCCTGCTGCGCCTTTGTGTTGCTTCCTAAGACATCGCCCCACTGTTCACTTGTGAGGCTCGCCCAGTTTATCGTGTCTGCAAGAGTTCCCGTTACCTTTGAGACGTTTACAGTCTCCGTTATGGACTCGGTTAAACTCTCAATAGGGATACTGTCGCCGTATGCCGTCCACACGCTGATTGCGCCGTCTGCAAGTGCCGTAACCTTCTCAGTTTCGACACCTAAGCCCATAAGGTTCGTTATTGCATTCGTCGCAGCCTGATCGTCTCGCAGGTATGTATAAAATTCCTTATACTTTTCCTTTGCAAAGTCTACAGAATACCCGAAATTGGTGGCTGAGCCTTCCACCTTTGCAAGCATGGTTCTATATTCCCGTGTCTCTTCTGCAAGCGTGAACATAGAGCGTGCAAGCTCGCCAACTTTGGATATTCCGGAGGATACCGCATTACCGATGAAGGATGCAAGGGCGCCCTTTGCCACGGTGAACCCGTCCCCAGCGTCGCGGGCTTCCTGTCCCGCGTCATCCATTGATGCGGTTAACTTTTCGGCGGCACTATCCGCCTCATTCATTTTATTTTTGTTTTCCTGCAGGTCGCTGTTTAAGGCAGTTATCTTCGCCGCCAGTTCCTGCGCAGCGGAGCTGCTTTCGCCCTGCTCCAGTACGACATTCTTATATTCGTTTTTAAGGTCAGCAAGCTCGCGTTCCTGCTTCTCTATTTCATCAGTAAGCTTTCCCGCTGCAGTGGCACTTTTACTTGCGCTGGCGTTAATCTCATCCAAGCGGTCTGTATATGTGGCAATCTCTTTCTGAACCCTTTTTACAGCGGCTTCCTGATTATTTATCTTTACGGCCAGATTCTGTGCTGCAGTGCTGGTTTCGCCCTGCTCAGCGGCAATAATTTCATATTGCTGGCGCAAATTCTCCAGCTTCTTTATTTCGGCTTCTTCGACCGTAGCAAGCTGCCTTAATTTCGCCGTTACGCCGTCCGCACTGCTTCCCCAGTCATCAAGCCCAGCAGACGCCTTTTTAAATTCGCTGTTTGCCAGCTTTATCTGCCGGTTTGCTTCCTGTATTCCTGCTTTTAATTCGGTAATATCAAGCGACATGGTGGCCGTGATATTCTGGTTATTGTCTGCCATGTTCTCACCTAATACCAATCGTAAGTTTCATCTCTTATGCGTATTTCTTTAATACCGTTCCTATATGTCACGGTTCCGCCTTTTATTCCTGCATCTGTACCTTTTTGGTCTTTCCTCGTATATTCGTTAAGCCTTTTGATTAATAAAAAGACTTCATGCGCCCGGTATCTTCTCACATCAAACGGAGTTAATCCGGGAAAGCGCTCACAAAGCGCCAAAGTTATTTCAAAAAGTATCTGATAAAGGGGGACAGCCTCACCGCCGCCCCCCTCAGTTAGTTTTTTTCCGTACCGTTTCCCTTGATGTCATTTATCGTGAAAGCGATAATACCGTAAATCACGTCTTTTATTTCCTTTATTCGTGTTTTCTTTATTTCGTCGTCGGTCAGCCCTTCGAAAACATCTTTCAGCAGCGGCTTTATAATGCCCATTACTCCCGGCAAAACCTTGATAATAGCCATTCCGATTTCTTCGTCTGTCTTACCGTTCAAAATGCCGTCAACGTCTACTACATTTATGATGTCTTCAACAGTGCCATAATCCAAAAAATAGCTCTCCGCCGTATAGGTTTTTACGATCTTATTTCTTTCGTAAATGTTAAGTGTAAGCTCCATTTCATTCTCCCTTATTTACTTTTCGCACTTCTTCTGGCGGCGGTTTTGGCTTTAGCCGTGCCGCCGCCGCTAACCTTTGCTTCGCCGACCTTTGCCGTCCCTATTCTGTCAGATTTTTTTTTTAACGTGTCCGGCGTTGTTACTGTCTCGAAAAACGCGGAAACGTCTGCTTTACTATCTGCTGTATCGTCAACGACAACGGCTTTTGCACCCTTGCCGGTCTTTGTGAACTTGTGGGCTGTTGTTATACCTGTGTAAGTAAGCTGAATGTCGTTGCTGTCGGTTCCCTCGCCCTTTGTTACGCTAGTTTCATCTGGAATGGCAAAGCTGCCTTTCAGTCTCCAAACAAAGCGGTTCACACCGTCAGTATGCTGCAGTCTATAGCCGATTGCAAAATTCTTTGGTTCAGCTTCATCATCGATCATTGCGCCGGTTTCCGGATCTATGGTCTTGCCCGTTATTTCTGCAAGTGTTGCCAGGGACGGGATCGCAACTGTCAGTGTGATTTCGTCCGCTCCCTCTGACGTGATAACAATAGCCGGCACGTTGTCGTATGGTATTGTCTCGCTGCTGCTTTCCGTGGTCTTGCTGATTTCTCCAACTGGCGCAAGTGGTTTAACTTCTCCGGTTGTATATCCGCCTGTTTCTTCGTTGTTATCGGTTAACACTTCAGCATAGACGAGATTATCACAACCTCTAAAGCGTGTTACTCTTTCAACTGCCATTTTTTAAGCCTCACTTTCATAATTCTCAATGTAATATACTTCAATCATCCGCCCCGTATGGGTGTTTACGTCACTTGCCACATCTTCGCCGCGACCGGCTGCAATCCAGTTGTTTGTGATTAATACATGACGGGCTTCTTCTAATACTTTTTCTAAAACGCTGGCATCATCTGAATATAGATAAAGCCAAAAGCCCCAGATTGCTTCATGTGCGGCATTGTCGTAAAAGCTTCCTTCAGGAGTTTCAAAATTCCAAAACGTGAAGAAGGTTTCGGGGTATTCCTCGTCCGGATTTAACGAACCCTGCAGGCGTACCGGATATCCTAACGGCTCCAGAAGCTTTATTAATTTATCTTTCATCGCTGTAACCTCTGCAATTCTTCAATAAAAATTTTCTTCTGAATTTCTGCGATCTTTTTTCGCGTAGCTGTCCCGTAGACGGAATTGTATAGCTTTCTGTCCGGCGCCATTTTCGGCGTGCCGTACATTAAAAATATTGACGCCAGTCCGCCGTCGGATATGTTAAATCCTACTTTCCGACTTGCCTTATTTCCTTCCCACTTCACAGGCATACTTTTCACAAGCGAGCCTTCTGTCTGGCCTGTCAGCCTGTGCGGTGATATCGCTGCCTGTATGTTCGGCGTCATATATTCCGCGCTTTCTTCAAGTGCCTGCTCCGTCGTCTTTTTAAGATCGCCGCCGATTTTGTCCAGCCTTTCAGCCATTTCTTTAAACCCATCAAAGTTTATGGTCAGCTTATTGCGTGCCATCAGTTCTTACCGCCAATCCTCTTCACTTTCAGTATTAAAAACTGATTTCTCTGCTCTATGTTTTCCGGGTCTCCGATAAGGTCATACGCCTCTCCGTTTGATAAAAGAACCAAACGGCTGTCGGCTTTGATGTCAGGACGATACCACGTTGTTATTGTGGCGGTGTTTTCTATGCCTACTGTCCCGTTGTTATCTGTAAGCGTGCCGCCGAACGTTTTAAAGCTGCAAAAAACAATATTTTCGTCTGATACATCTTCCGGCTTCGGGTATACTTTACGCGCCACGCCTTTTGCGGTTTCCCATGCAGGATTTAAAATCTTCATGGGCACATTGAATTGTTCCGCTGGTCTATACATTTCCGGCGCTTCCTTTCGTCTTATATGCTAGCTGCACCACTCTTTCCCGGAAATACTGGGACAGCGACGCTCCGCCGCTTCCCAGATTCCATAGGTCAGATATTCCCCGCGCTACAACTCCCACACTTTCGGCGCTTTCAGCTGTGGCTTTTCCCACTCCTGCGTCTACCATGTAGGCGATGACTTCCTGCGCGTATGCGTCAAGTGTCGCGTCCTGATATGTCCCCGTTATTCCTAACAGGCTTTTTACCGTTTCCAAATGTGGATATGTCATAGCGCTTTACCTCTCTAAGCTGTCGTTATTACTCCACGCGCTACAAGTGCGTCTATAAGAGTATTTACAGTATTTGCGATATCCGGTGCAGTTGCGCTCTCCGGTGTAGCAAGCTTTGTTACAGCCGTTGCGGTGCCTGTCATTGCTCCTGCCTTTGCTTCTGTTGCTGCGGTATTCGCTGCGTCTGCGGTGCCCTGAGCTGCTGTTGCTGCACTCTGTGCGGCTTCTGCGGTGCTCTTTGCAGTATCGGCTGTGCCCTGGGCTGCTTCTGCAGCGCTCTGAGCCGTTGCGGCCGCACTCTGTGCTGCAGTAGCTGTGCTGCTTGCAGTTTCAGCTGCGCTCTTGGCGGCCGTTGCGGCGGTGTTTGCAGTCTCAGCTGTACTCTGTGCTGTTGCCGCAGTGCTCTGTGCCGCTGCTGCAGCAGTGTTAGCGGTATCGGCTGTGGTTTCCAGTGCATTCATCAGCTCTGCAGTAATAACTTCGCCGTTTGTCCATGTATGCTTTGCCATAGTCTTATCTTCCTTTCTACTTCTTCTTCGTATTCTCCCGGTCGGCCGCTTTGGCGGCTACAGTTTCATCCGTGCCGCCGCTGCCTACCGTTGCTTCTCCGACCTTTGCTTCTCCGATTTTATTGCTCGGCTCTACTGTTCCGCCTTTTTTTTTAATCTGAGAAGTCCGTCCTGCTTGATAACGTTACCGCCCACAAACACGGACGCCTTGAAGCAGATCATGCCCTGTTTGAACTTGTAGTCGGTGGATTCCATTATCTCAACAGGAGAGAACGTTACAACCTTGTATGCTGCCGGATCGCCGTATGCCATAACAAAATCCCCGGCAGATGCCCCCGCAAAATCCTTCACATTGCTGTTGATGACATACGGGATAGTGTTTATGGTTCTGTTCTGAACGTCGATGTTGTAGGCTGGCTTACCGTCCTCGGTCTTTACCTCTGCAAGAGCTTTCAGCGTCTTTTTATTGAGGATAATCGTTGCAGCTGTCTCCACGTCCTCATCGCCGCCATAGTTGAAAATAGCCTCGTTCAGAGTATTGTTGTCTATGGCTTCAATCTCAACGTCCTTTGCTGCATCGATAGCAATAGGAGATGCGAACACGCCTGTAATCTGCTCGGAACCGGTTCCGTTTATTATCTGACTGGAAAGCTTCTTTTTCAGCGCGATAAGACAAGCGTCCTGAACCTTTGCCGCATAATTGATATTAGGAAGCTTCTTTACTTCCTCAGAGATTTCCGCATATGCAGTAATCTTTATCTTGTTCATCGGCGCATAGTCAAATACCGGCTCTGCATCGGTGTAGTCTTCGCCTTCTGCAGTGATTCCGCCTTCTGCATAGGACTTCACAAAAGCTTCCTTGTAGGATTCGCCGCCGTTAAGATTCTCGCTCGCTACGATATCGACAAGAGTGCTTACCGGCTTGAACGTATCGTTCAGCATGTTTCCGGTATGCTCAGGCAGCAGAGCCTTTCCGGTGTCGACCTTTATAGCTCTCTTTTCCTTGAGGTCTTTTCCGCGCTGCTCCATGACCTTGTTGTACTCAGCCATAGCGTCGCTGGAAATAGGAACGCCGCCGCGCTGTGCGTATGTCTCAAGCACCTTCTTTCTCTGTTCCTCTGCATCATCCTTTGCCTTCTCTTCTGCTTCGGTCTCCTGCTCTTCTACCTCTGCAAGGGCTTTTTCAGCTTCTTCAATCTCAGACCTGATATTCTTCATGGTCTCGCCAAGCTCAGTTCTTTCTTCCTTGCTCTCACTTTCAATCATGGCTTTTTCGATATTTGCAAGCTGATTTCTCTTCTCTGTTATAACGTCATTGAAATACTTTTTCAGATCCATAACGTCTTTACCTCTCTTTCCTATCTGTATCTTTTAAGTAACATGCGGAGTTCTTTTGATAGCTCCGATTTCTTCGCGCCCTCCGGCGCTCTATCCTGTCCACTTTCCGCACGGGCACTCTCCAATGCCCGTTTGCAGCTCTCCAGCTGCTCTGCGTCTCGTGCGAATATACTTGTTGCCCCATATGCCGGAAATGTAACCGCGCTGCACTCTATTATTGACGCGATGCTTTTTATAATCCTTGTCGGTTTATCGCTTTCAAGGTCACGCCATTCCTCATCATCCACAGAGAACATAAACGACATGCCGGAAATATCCCCGCGCTGAATGGCGCTGTATAGCGCGCGTGCATCGGCGTTGTTTTCCGTGTCCACCTTTGCCCTGATAAATAAACCCTCATTATCCGCCACCAGCTGCATTGTGCTATTGGCGTTGTTGTTTCTGCTTCTCGCAAGCGGTATCTTATTGGCGTCGTGATTCACCAAAAACCTTACATCGGTTAAATCAGTTCCGGAAAGCGCGCCCGCTGCTATTTCTTCAAAAAACCAGCCCAGGTCTGTTTTGCTGTTATACACCACAGCGCGGCCTTCGATAATTCCGCCCGGCTCTTCATTTTCTCCTGCTCGCGCTTCAAGCTTCGAAAAATTAAACGCTCTTTCTATTAATTCCGGTTTGTTCTTCTTACTCATTTTCTTTTACCTCTCCACTTTCTCCCGCATTGCTACCGCCGTCGCCGGTTCCCTGCAGCTGATATTCCCGTGCATGCTCGACGTTTACATAGTTTAAAGACTGCATACGCACTCCGCGCAATTCTTCCAGCGGCTCCAAACCAAATGCAACACGCTTTTCATTCTCATAAAGGTCTCCTGCGTCGCCCAATATTCTCACAGCTTCAATAACCTGCGTCGTGTCCATAAATATGAGCGCCTGCGGAAGATATATAACTTCGTGGCCTATATCCTTTTCCCGCTGGGTAAACAGGCACTTTGTGAAAGCTTGTGATATTGCAATTATGAGCGGTTCCAGCTTCTTCTGATAGAACGCCTGATATTGTGCTTTCGTATAGTCCCCGGAAAGTATGGCAAGGCTCACACCGTAATTCCTTAAGATTCGGCTGTCGATAAATTTCAACGTCTCCGGATCTATGGCCTGTATTTTTCTCTCAATCGGGATATATTCCGCCTTGTTATCGATTCCCATGATTCCGTTTTTGTTGTTCTCAAGCTGCTTGTTGAATTCGGCGAGCATGTTGTCCCGCTTCTCATCGTCGATATATCCTGCCGCTTTCAGAAATCCATTGACTTTAAATGACGTCTTCATGGCATTCAGAACGCCTTCCATCATGTTGTTGTTCATCTGCAGCAGCTGCAGAAGGGCTTCATTATCAGGCTGTCCCTGTGAATTGCCGCCCAGATACTCGTTAAAGCTGTATTTATACCTGATGTGAATAACTTCTTCGTACGGCAGCTCTAAAACGCTTTGATTTCTGAATGTCATTCGGATATACAGCCGCTTTTCGTCGTCCTCCAGCATTTCCACCTTTGACGGCTGCAGCGGATAAAGTGCTTTGTATCTTTTCCGCAGCTTGCCGTTTCCGTCTCTCACCGTTTCGTATACCGGATATATAAGGCTGTTGTAATTGAGAAACAGATTCCAGATTATCTTGCTCATGAAATCCGCCCGTGTCATTATCTCGTTAGGCTGATTAAGTATCCTCTGAATTTCGTCATTTATCGGCTGCATGTCCTGGCCTTCCCGTCGTACATGTCTCGGCGTCAGTTTCTGCATTTCAGATACTATGCAATCGATTATGGACTGGATTATGTCGCTCGAATAAATGTTCTCTCCAAACTGTGAGAAAATCGGATACTGTCCGTTTAACATCATCGCATATCTTAAATTTTCTCTTCGTTTCTTTAAAAAATTGAAAAGTCCCATTCCTTATCCTCTGTTATACTGTCCGATAATTGTTCTATATCTTCTGTACATCTCATATAAAATAATCAGCGTCACGGCTCCGTCGATTCTCCGGCTTTGCTGGCCGTTTATCTTTACGCAAAGCACGCGTCCCAAATTATCGATTTCCATACTGGCGTTGCCCAGGCACCACCGGTCAACCGGATTTTCGTTATAATTTACGCGGCGAGCTTTTAGTTCCTGCTCGCATAGCTTCATGGCATTGCTTAACGTTTCTTTATTCTGCAAGATCATTTCAGTTTCAAACCCGTAGCTGTCCATTGCCTCCAAAAAATCACGGGCAAAACGCTGGTCATAGCCGCATTTATAAAGCTTTATGTTATAATCCCTTCGCAGGCTGTAAAACCAATCGGCCACATGCTTTAAGTTGTTATCAAGTCCCGGTTCGATGGTTATATAATTATCTTTCGCCCATTCCAGATACCGTGCGCCGCTGCTTTCGTCATTGCTTTGCTCCAGCTTTCCTTCCGGAATAAAATACATGGTATGAATATATTTCGTATCGTCTCCCGGCTTTATCGCCATAATCTTTGCGCATGTCAGGTCTGTCGTCTCTGCAAGGTCAACCGCTCCCAGAACCACGCATCCGCGTAATTCCTCAAGGTCATATACCGCTTTATATGTATAATCGTCAGCGTCAAGCCACGCCTGAGAATTCGACATTTTGAAGTTGAAGTCTTTTGATAAAACCATCATGCGGTCAGCCTTTGACGTTTTCGCCGCGTCCAGCTGCTCCCGCAGGTAGTCCCACTTCTTCACGATTCCAAGCGTAGGATTTGACTTCTGCCAGCTTCTCTCTGATTCCCAGATTTCCCGTTCGCTGTCCTGAGTGTATAACCACGGCAGCGTTCTTTCTGCCATTAGTCCGTCGTCTTCCCCGTTTATAATCTTGCGGGCCTTTTCCAGCTCTCCATCAAGGTATCCGTCATTTACAAAGCCCTCTGTTGTGATATTTATAAATTTCGGATTATCCTTCAAGCTCTGAGATTGTTCGATACTCTTTGCAATGATGTTGTCTTTCATTTCGTGGGTTTCATCCACTATGGCAAAACCAATGTTGCGACCTTCTTTATTCCGCGTCCGGTCGGACAGCTTGAAAATTTTCGTGTTCGTAACCCTGTTCAAAATGAAACGCTGGTTTCTTTTCGTGTCCAGATTCTCCGGATCTATCAGGGTTCGCATCAGGTCTATTGCATCGTATACGATTGATGCCTGATTATCATCGTTCGAGCTGCAGACTATATCGTTGCCCGGCTCTCCTAAAATGAACTCGCTTAACGCTATCGCGGAACACGTTTCCGACTTTGTGTTTTTTCGCGCTATTAAAAGCAAGACTTTTTTAAACCGGTCAAGGCCAGTATCGGCCATTTTGAAGCTGTAAACGACTTCGATAAATGCCTTCTGCCATAACATCAGCTTCATGGGCTGGTTGTAAAACGGTGCTTTCGTCAGCCTCACGCAATTTTCCATAAAGTCCATGCGCTCATCAGCAGCCGTGGTATCGTATGAGTATCGCGGATTTTCTAGGTCATCTATCAGTCTATCTAATTCAGTTATCAGCTCGCGCCCGGCTACGATTTCCCCGCGCCGGATTGCCTCGCGGTATTGAATTAGATAGCAATCTTCTTTTGCTCTCATTCATCTTTTTCTTTAATCCTCTTTTCCATATATGCCCGAAGCGGGCTTTCCACGGTTTCGCCTTCGATTCCCAAAACGCCGTTAATAAGTTTTAAGGCGTTTATGTAGGTCTGCTGCAGTTCCTTATACTGCTTCGCCGCTGGCGTCGCTCTCTGTTTCGTATTGTCGCCTGGCTTGGTGACGATAAAAGGAAGTTTAATCAGCTCTGCAAGCTGTTTTTCAATGAAAATAAGATGATCTATCAGCGGCGTAACAAGTTTTAGTGTCTCCGCGTCCAGATTCTCACATATTTCCTCAAACTCTTCTCTTCTCTCGTCTTCTTTCTTCATTTCGCATGTTTTTCAAACTTTCATTTTATTTTTTTGAAAATCTCATTTTTTCGGGTTCTGCGAAAAACACGACCCGCTTGCAGTCCCCCACGCCTTAAACATCAGGGCATGCCGGGGGGATTACCTTATCTCAAAATCCCGAAACCAACTTTCAATATATTTTTCGTATTCCGGATTTCTTTCGGTTTTTGCCACTTCAAGGCATTCGGTTTTTGTTCTTTCAATAAATATCAGCTCCGCGCCCAGTGCCTCAGCTAGTCGCTCGCGTTCGCTGGCCAGCGGATAACCGCCGATAACATACGCATTTGCAAAACGTCCCGTTCGCGTCTTTATCATATCGAGGATCGTATCCCGCAGGACAAAGACATTCTTTGCAAGACGTTTACTTTTATCATGCAGTGGCCGCACACTTATTGCCTTATACAGCTTATCCATGTCCAAGATTAAATCATCCGTTCCCGCCACACTTTCAACGTATGTCGTTTTACCGCTGCACGGCGCGCCATAAATTATATATATGTGCCGTGTTCCCTCGTATCCGAATCGCGCATGCAATTCGTTATGCGTCTTATGCGATACCAGTATTATATTGTCAGGGTTTAGGGAAATAGCCGGATCGTTCACGTTCGTATCAGTCAGCACTTCTTTATGGTGCGCTATTATGTCGTAGGCTTTTATAATCGGCTGGCCTGTTATCTCATCGTAAACAATACCGTTCTTTTCCCTCTCGTGAATGATATATCCTCTAAGCCTTTCCCACTCGTGAGATTTATAGAAGCTGCTCAATGTGTACACTTATCTCTCCACTTTCTTATGCTGTTCGTTTCCACATATATACGGCCAGATATGGCGGCATATTGTTATGGGCTGCACTGCCTCCCGTGGTTCCAACGCTTAACGACACACTGTGGCTATGGCTTCCGGCATATTCCGTACTGCTTCCACTCGCAGCGATTCCGCAATCTGGTGCGGTAATTGCTCTTACGGTGCTGCCTATATCTATGTTAGAACGGCTGAATGTAGCATCTTCATAGTCAGCTGTTACAAATGACCGGTAGCTACCCGGATAACCACCGCTCGGTGCATCATGGCTGTGGTTTCCGGCTGAATTGGTTGAGCCGGAGCCGGAGTGTGAATGGCTCGGCATTTCGTCAGCCGTCAGTGTATGCGTAGCTTCGCCTCCTGTGGCTTCTGATGCGTATGTACTGCCCGCGCCGATTAGAAACTTATCCTGCAACGGTGCCCATGTTCCGCCGAAAAGCACCTGTGGATCTGTTGGATTGATTGACATATAAATCGAACCAACGGGATATACCTTATCTAAAATGACTTCCAACTGTCCTGACCCCCCCCGGTCTGCTCCGAGGCCTGCTACTATTACGCTCATATTTATCCTCCTATGCAGTTCGCCGCCACATGTACACTGCAACGTACGGCGGCATGTTGTTGTGTGCTGTTCCACTTCCTGCGTTGCCAGCACTTGCGCTTATACTGTGTGAATGAGTTCCTTCGTAATCGGTATACCAGCCGCTGGACTGTATGCCGGAATCCGGTGCTTCGATAACTGTACGAGAGTTTGAACCACCAAATGTACAGCCTACCCTGTTGAATCCGTCCGACGGTGAATCAGCAGTTACAAATGAATTGCCATTCTGCGGTTCATGCCTGTGGTTGCCGGCTGAGTTGGTTGAACCCGAAACGGTATGCGAATGCGTCGGCATCTCTGCTTCCGTCAGTGTATGCGTAGCTTCGCCGCCCGTAGCTTCAACAGCATATGAACCGCCTGCACCAATTAGAAACTTATCTTGTAATGGCGTCCACGTCCCACCGAATATGGTTCCCGGATCTGTAGGATCGTAGGATATATATACATAGCCTACCGGGTAAATTTTATCCACAACGGCTTTCATTATTGCGTCTATCTGCTCGGAGCTGATGGCTCCGCCACCGAGACCGCTGAATGTCGTGCTCATTTCTTCACCGCCTTTATTATCACGGGTATATCTATTGTCGGCACAGTTCCCAGTGCGGTCAGCACGTTCGTTGTCGTGCTTCCCAGTAATTTCGCTTCTGAAAGTGCATTGTACTGCTCGTCTGAAGCGTTCCCGACATAGATTTCCAAATCATACTGCGCCGCCGGATATGTCCCTTCCAGTGAATATGTATTTTCAGTCCAGCCGGTCGCGCTTAAAACTGAATCTACAATCGCAGGCTTATTGCTCTTATTCGTATCAAGCTCCGTGTCTTTTTCCTGTAAGGCCTCCACTTTCTGGTCTACCTCTTCTTTGCTGTACGAATATGATCTATCACCTAAGTCTGCGATTATTTCGTCCATTTCATCTTTGGTATAGACGGGTATAACCGCTTTATTATCCTGAAAACCATACGTAAGATTCTTCTTTATTACGTCACTTGCTTTTATGAAACCTGCAAATGGTGTTCCCGTTTCTTTTTCAGTGCCGCTTACCTGCTGCCATACGGTGTAATCGTCCGCCGCGTCCATGTCCCAGCCTGTAATTTTTACATCATCGCTGCCTTTTGTTATCGTCACAAGAACCTCGGACGATGCACCCGGCGCTGATTTTATTTCTTTTGTCCCGGATTCTATAGCTCCGGCTACCGGTCTTGCAAAAGCTTTATATGCCATTTCCTAACCTCTTCACCTGTCATTCACCAGTCCTTTACCAGTCTTGCTCCTGCTTATGCTTGAATTCCGTTTTCTTCTGTTCAAGCTCAGCCGGATTATTGCTGTAATGGGTTCTATCCCAGTTCTTTAAAAGAAACTGTCCGGCCGATACCGACGGCGGCGTATAGATGTCTTCAAAATAGTATTCTATTTTTTCGACTTCCTTTTCTCGTTTACCGTCCTTATATGTAACCGTTTTAACCTTCATCGCCTTTTTGACAGTCTTTGTAATACCTTTTGCAGCTTCAAACATTGCCTTCTCCACAGCTTTTATCTTCTCTGCCGTAGTCTCCGGATCTATGCTTGCCGCTGCCTGCAGGTATTCTTCTATCTGTTTCTTATATTTCTTCCAGCTGTTCCGGCTTATTCCCAGATACCGCGCTATTTCGCAGTTACTTTTTCCTTCTTCAATCATTCGCGCGATTTCCTCTGCACGCGGGATTAAAACGGTGTCGTATATTGTCGGCTTTGTCTTTACCTTCGGCCTTTCAAAGTCTTTCTGTTCCTTCATTACTTCAACAGCTCATTCACGCGATTCTGTACTGCAGTAGCATCATATCCGGCTGCTTTAAGTTTCTTTACTCTATCTGAGCCGTTACCCCACTTCCCGGCGATTACTTCTCGCGCTATGGTATCCACGCTTTTCTTGCTGCTGGTGCTGCTCTTACCTGTCAGTATCTCGTTTACTCTGTCCTGCACGGCGTCAGCATCATATCCGGCTGCCTTAAGCTTCTGCACCCTTTCAGAGCCATTGCCCCATTTCCCGGCGATTACTTCCTGCGCTACAGTGTCCACGCTCTTCTTGCCGCTGGTACTGCTCTTACCTGTCAGTATCTCGTTTACTCTGTCCTGCACGGCATCAGCATCATATCCGGCCGCCTTGAGCTTCTGCACCCTCTCAGAACCGTTACCCCACTTGCCGGCGATTACTTCTTTTGCGATTTCGTCGATACTCTTTTTGCCTCCGGCAGAAGGTTTCGCTTCGCTGTTGCCGCTGCTTCCGGTGCTGCTGCCTTTGAACGCTACGCCAAAATATGCGCATATTCCCTGCGCCAGTGCTTTTCCTACTGCATCGCTGTTATGTATGAATTTATCGCAGTCCGTTTTATTTGTATGAAAGCCCATTTCGCAGTATAAAGTCTTCGCTTTCGGGTTTCTTACCTCGTAAAGGTCAGTTCTGACGCTGTAGTGGGCTTTGGTCTTTTCCGGATATATTGCCTCAAGCTTCGGCGCTACCGCGTTGAATATCTTTCTGTACGTGGAGTTATCAGCATAGAACATGAAAAGCAGATAACGTGCAGAAGCCCCTGCAGCGTTGGTATGAATAGGAACGTAGAGTTCTGCGCCCCAATTATCGGATTCCCTTGTTCTTGCTCCATTTAATACGCTCGTAGCTGCTGCAGCCACTTTTGCTTCAACGCCGGACGCCTTAAGATACTTTGCACATGCCTCTGCTATCGGTCTTGTGTGCTTATCTTCGTAGCATCCGGATTTCAAACACTTGTTCTGATTCACTCCATGATTTGACGGTGATAAATATACTTTATGTGCCATTGTAGTTTCCTTCTTTCCGCTCTGCTTTATTTGCCTTTTTCGATGTTCTTTATTCTGTTCTCATGATCTAAAAGCTTTATCTCATGATCTTGCAGCCCTTCCGTTACTGTGTTTTTCAGGCTGTCGATTTCTCTTCCGTGTTTCTCTATTCTCTTATCACGGTTCTGGTCGAATTCCCGCATGTGGCGGATTTCTTCTGTCAGCTGCGTAATCGTATTATCCAGCTTATATATAGGCTCCTTGCTTTCAAGCGTGCTCTTCTTTACCTGACTGTACATTGTCAGGCAGATTCCGATAAGAGCTATAAGCGCAACCACCACCATGCCTAATATTGTGTAGTAATCCATATCTTATTCCTTTTCGCTCTCGCCCTTAATATATCCACTCTGCTTAATAAGCTGGTTCACATATACTGCTGCTCCTGCCGTCAATACTCCCTGTGTAATAGCTGCAAATATTCCCATGAGGATTTCCTTAGCGCTATATACTTCCACATTGGCAAAAATCCATATTGCGGAAATTACTATGCCTATAATTCCCAGTGTTACCGGGATAAATTCGTTCTTTATCTTATTAGTCTGCTTCACAGCCATGCCTATAAAGTAAAGCACCGGTATAAGAACCAGTAATTCCGGCTTTATCATTTCCTTAAACACGTCCATAATTTCCATCTTTATTACCTCTTTTCCTTTTCTGCTGTCTTATCGCTGAACCCTTGTCGCATCCGGCTTTGGCTTACTCTCTCTTTACATTTTAGCCCTCTTTTCTCCCGCAAAAAATGACATCTTTTTGACACGTTTTTGTCATTTTTTTTCATATGAAATTGACACGTTTTTGACATCATTTTGACAGCGTACCTCTGCACGCCTCTGCATGTCTCTTGCACATCTAGTAAAAAAGAACATTTGTTCTTTTACATTCTAGGCTTAAAAGGCGCAAAAAAACAGAAAAGCCACGCGCGATGCGTGGTTCTTCTGCTCTTGACAATTCTAAAAGGATATTCGATAGATATGAGTTCCCTCGTGTTGTCGTATATCATACTTTATGGAGGTATTATACTCCTATATTTTAAATCCCTTCACCTACTCTTTCAAGGTGGTAATCGTTATCTCAGTGCGTGGAAATTCTTTATCGTAACAAACCCGGCTGCCGTCCATTGATGCAATAATCCTGCTGTTATCGTCCGCAACTACTCCGTACTTTACCAACACATCGCAAAGGGCTTCATGAAGATTGCAAAGGTCTACTATGTGCCGCGTCTGCCTGTAATATATCGCCTGTATATTTACTGGTTCACTTATTCCCAGCCTGCAGCCTATCAAATACGGGTAACATGCTTTTTCATACGTTGCATAAGCCTTTGATGGTAAAACTATAACCTGACGGCCGTTGCTGATAACACGCTGGCTGTTTTTCTTCGTTACAGGGTTCAGCGGTATTATTATTTTTATAGGCTCTTTCTTATCTTCCATCTTTCAGTTCCTCTTCAATCCTTTCTACAAGGTAAATCTGCCGTTTTTGTCTATGTATTCCCTCGCCTTTAACTGTCCGTATGAAATCCCCTGCTTATTTGCCTCTGCAACTGCCTTTTGAAACCGGCGTTCCTTTGCTGCTTTTGAAATTTTAGGTTTCGGCACGTCTTTCATCTTTGGCTTGACATACCGAGCCTTTGCGGCTTTCTTGCCGCATTCCTGTGAACAGTAAAAGCGCTGTATTCCGGTCAATACTTTCCCGCACTGCAGACAGCGTGTAACTTCCTTTTCTTTCTTCTCTTCCTTGCTCATCGCTCTATCCTCTTCACTCTTTTAAAGCCTCATCACCGTATAAAATGATTGCCAGACGCTTTACCAGTCTTTTCTTCTGACGATATATCGTCCGCTCTTCCATGTTGGTTATACTGGCAATTTCGCTTATAGTTTTCCCCTCAAAGTATGCGTAGCGGATTATATCAATATATCTGTCGTCTGCAATCATTCCCACGGCACTATCAATTACGTCTATCACCGATCGCGGAGCCTCTGCAACTACAGCGCCGTTTTTTAAATCCCTGTAGATTGACAGGATGTAATCTGTCCTGTTATATGGTGTCCGTTCCGGCTTTATATTCTGTATTATCTCTCGCGCTTCTTTTGCTTCCATTCGTTACCCTCTTAATTCAGCCGCATATCTTCCCAGGCTTTAAAAAAGCGTGTGCTTTTCTATATGCTCTTTCTCTAAAAACTCCCTCTTCTGCTTTGCGCATATCTGCGGAAAAAACACGCACTTGCTGCAGCCCACTTCATCGCAGGTTTTCACTTCACCGTTTATTATGGTGAAATCCATGCCTGCTTTTAAAATCTGTGATTTATAGTAGTCCCAGTTTGTCATAATGGTTTTACCTCCAGCTTTTTCAAGTCCTCAATTTTCCACGGTTCTTCATCGTCCCATTTCACCACGTCTTTAAAAAGCTCTTTATTAATCGCGAAATAGCAGTCTACCGGCGCCGCTTCCCATGAATCCCACATTCTTTCCGGTTTTTCATCGTAAACAAAGAGATAACCGTCAAAATCCCGCGCCATGTATCCGTCATACAGGTTTCTTATGAAAATATGCTCCTCTTGCGTTAACTTCGGCGGTGGTGCTGACGGCTCTTTTTCTTCCTCAGCTTCTTCATATAACCACGCTGTTAAACCACTGTCGCAATTTGTATTATTAAATTTGCAACGTCTGCACATATTTTTATCTATGTGCGGAAACACGCGGCAAGGTGCTATCTCCTCCGTATCTTCCAAGACTGCAACATTAAATATTCCCAATTTTTTTATCTGCTCTGCATATTTTTCCCAGTTTTTCATGATGGCCTCCTATCTCCGATTGCGGACTGAGATTTTATAAAATGAATTATTACGCTTATTTCATTTGCTACCGCAGTATCAATGTGCATATCCTCAACGTTGGAAGCAGCCTTATCCTCTTCCCAATGCTTATCCCAGAGTTTTAACCGGTTTTCGAGTGCGCTTATCAGCTTTTTTTCGTCTATCATTTTTCCGTCTCCGTGCTACTTTTACATTTTGCACCTATACGCTTGCCGCATACCGGGCAGTAATTAAGCGGATAGCCCTTCCCGTTTTTCATGTAGTCGGTTACTCGCCCGCGCCGCTTACCGTTTACCACAGCATGCTTAACAAGTGCCACTGACAGTATTCTTCTTTCATCGGGCATAACATATTTCTTTATGAATTTCTTTTCATCTTCTACGCTCTCGCAGAACGGGCAGATCCTGCTTTTACTTTCCATCTGCTCACCTTTCAAATTCTTCCCGTAATATGTTGAACATCACTGCAGCTTCTTCATCCGTCATCGTCACGCCCTTACTTGCCTTCTCGTGGCCGGGAGACCAGTCCCTTATATCAATTTTCGGTTGACGGCCATTCCACGATATAACATTGATTTCTTTCGTCCAGCCATTCGGGCTTTCAGCAATGGTTCCGATGTGCCTTTTAATTTCGTAACTGAAATCTGACATGTTTTTTCCCTCACTTTCTGCAGGCTTCTTCCCGCTCACTGTCTGTACCGCTTAACTTGCTTTTTATGTTTTGCCGCCTTTGGCCTTTCATCTGGCGGCGCTTTATCGTCTACCATACGGGCGTACATATAGAA
Organism: uncultured Bacillota bacterium; assembly: GCA_949292945.1. Lineage (GTDB taxonomy): Bacteria > Bacillota > Clostridia > Peptostreptococcales > Anaerovoracaceae > Avanaerovorax. The sequence goes on from CASFAX010000002.1 coordinate 24,514, forward strand.
ACGTCCGTTGTTATCGTTATATCTGACCTCGGCGCTCAAAAACCGCCTGCCTTTATACTCCTTTTCAAGCTCCGTCTGTATGAGATTCTGATTTTCTATCATGCGCCGTATCCTGCCGAATTTAAAACGGCTGTAGCTTTTACTTTCAATCGGCTTTTTCAGGTTCTTGCTGCTCTTCCAGCGTTTCCGGCCTTTCGGGTCTTTCGTTAAATACTGGGACAGACCGGCAAGCCCGTTTTCATCTTCTGCCAGTCTCCTTACGTTGTTACGCTTGCCTTTTGTCCATAGGGATTCAAGCGTATCGGCGTCCAGTCCGCTGTTTATAATTAAGTGGTGGTGTATCCTCTTTTCCTTCTCTCCCTGCTCCGTAATATATAGATACTTCGCCGGGGAAAGCCCTTCCTTTTTCCGCCTGTAATTTACGCGGCGGATATAATTCTGCATATCCTTCTGCGCTGCATCCATATCCGCCGGCAGGTTCTCCGGCGTATAGGTTAAGGTAATCCAGTAGTCGCCGCTTGTAAAATTCGCATTGATTAAGCGCTGCGCCCGCTTCCTGCTGTTTTTGTCGTTCAAATTCTTCTGCGCCTGATGATTCTTTTTCAGTTTCATGGCTGCAGCCTGTTTTCGGGTAAACTCCGGATAGATTTCCACTTCAAACTGCCGTCCGCTTTTTATGGCCTTCGTGGCATATATGCTTTTTATATGTCCGGCATTAAGCAGGGCTTTTATATGGCCGGTGTCCTCTCCGTCCCCCAGTATTTCCGTAAAGGTGGATTCATAATCATAATTCACATATATGCTTTTCTTTTTTCGGGCTTTGTCTCTTGAAGTTTTCATCGCCTGCGGATTCCTTTCGTCGACTTGTTAATATCTATTACAAGGACGGCAAAAGCCTTAAATTCCGGCTTTTCTTGGCTCTATTATTTGACATTTGCCCGCGCTTAATGTATAATTATGTTGGACGTTTCATTGTTGATATGTTCCTTGTTGAATCCCCTTTGGAATGTATCTAACGTGTGCGGGGGCAAAAGTCTTTGGCTTTTGCCTTTCTTTTTTATATAGCTGCTGCGGGCTGCATGAGCCATAATCCGCAGTAAATCACATATATTCCCAATGCCGTGAACATCGCGCCTGCAATGTACGCCCCGCATACGATTGCAAGGGCGATGTTGTTCTTTCTGGCAGCCTTTTTTAATTTCTTCCACATGATTAAACCTCTGCTTCCTCTTCACTTACCGCTTTTCTGGTTATCTTTGCGCCCCGTTCTCCGTTTTTGTTTATGATGCTTTTTATAACCACCACGGAACCGACAACTGAAATTTTCACTTCGTCAAAGTGCCCATAAACCACGCCTGCTGCCGCGTCTTTAATTCCTATAACCTGCGCGTCCTCCATAGCCCGGAAATTCTTTTCCGTGTTCTCTTTTGTTATGTCGTCGATGTACTCCATGAGAAGTTCTGCACGCTGCTGCTGCCTGTATCCGCCGCACGCGCAGTTTTCTGTCACAGTGCGGTCAGCTTCTTCTTTGCCTTCTGCCATCAGAATTTCGCTTCTTCCGCAGTATTCGCATATACCTTCAAACGTGTTCATTCTTATTTCTCCTTATCCATGCGGGCTTTCTTTAAATTTGCTCTCATTTCACATTTCTCCCTTTTCTCCCTTTACTGCATAAGCTGCCGGACTACCGCCGTCCAGTTTTCATTTCCAGGACAGTACACGGGCTGAATCGCTTCCGGTGTGGTAAGGCCTGCAGCGTAGTATGTCGTAAGGTTCTCGACGAACGCTTTCACGCCCTCTTCACGTGTCGAAAATGTCAGCGGGATTTCTTTAACGCTCAGCCCGCCCACGTTATTTCCCTGCAGGTACGCTGCCGATGTAAAATGTCCGGTTTCAAGCCGTGCTATGGCAATTGCAAGCCTATATTCCACGCCATACTCAGCGCAATACCTTGCAATCATCTCTTCCACCGTTTCCGGCTTTGCTGCTTCCGGCGTAGTTTCCTCTGCAGCTCTCCTGCTTTTCGCTTCCAGCATGATTCCCTTGTGCACATCCTTTGCAATAGCTTCGATTTTTGTCGGGATTATCTCGCTTATATGAAGCGCTGCATCTTCCGGCAGTGTGAATGCTGTTAGGCCTGTTCCGAAAAGCGTAACCATACACACTGCGGCCCCGGTCTTTAACATGAGTTTTCTTGGTTTCATAGTATTATTTGATTATTTTCAACGTGATTATCATGCCCAGCCCCACGCCGAGCAGTGACCATAATGTGGGTAGTGTTCTCCGCCCCAGCTCTTCCAAAAATTCCTTAAAGAGCTCCTTTCGCTCCTGCCTGATGAGTTCTTTTTCTCTTTGTGTGTAATGATTTCGCATTTCCTGCTCCCGCCTTTCGCTCTACAATAATTGCGCTATTGAAATGATTACTGCTAAACTACTCATGTAGATTGATATGTTCGGAAATCTTGCAGGAAAGGCCAACCTATATCTCGGGTGGTCTTTCTTGTAGTTCCTCCGCTCCAGTCGATTCAGTCTTTTCTCTGGATAAATCGGTATCAATTTTCCCTTCACTACGTTAAGCTCCTTACTTCGTTCATTTAACCTGCGCTGCCGCACATTCCCACGGCAGCGCCCTTGAATTGCTTGTCACAGCCGCCCATCCCAAAGTGCATCTACTATCTCAGGAACGAACCAGCGCGGATGCCGCTGCGTCCCTCTGTTTATAACTCCGGCCTCTTTTATTTTTCGCGCGGCCGTGTTGCTCGTTATGCCTAGAATCTTTCCGGCGTCTTGCGGCGTTATCAGCACCGCGCCTTCCGTGGATTTCAATACGGCATGTTCCAAATCGGCTTTTCTCATATCCATCACATCCTTGTTTTACTCGCTTAAATATCTCCTGATTCATTCTCCTCTGCAGCTCCGTACAGCTCATCCATCGTCACGCCTAATGCCTCGGCAATCTTACGAGCGTCACACGGCTTTATTATTTTGCGTCCGTTTAACATGTCATTTAATTGCTGCCTTCCGAAGCCTGCTTTATCTGTAACAAATTTCTGCTTTAAGCCCTTGGCTTTAATCAGCCGGGAAATATTCTCTGAAACAGGTTTGTTCCATTCTGCTATGCTCATTTTTCCTATCTTCCTTCCTGATTTTGTGGATGCTACCACTCGTTATCCTCAAAGTCTTCAAGTGCATGCATGGCGTCTATGTAGTGTCCTCGGGCTGCCTCATAGGCTTTTTCAGCCTCCGGATCATATGAATCCGTTTCGCTGTTATAGGTTCCGTCGCGCACAATCTTCAATTTTTCAGCTGCCATCCTTTCCGCTTCTACGTCTTCTTTTAACAAAAAGTGGATGTGCTCCAAAGTTTTAATTGTCATGATTTTTCTCTCCTTTTTCCTTGTCTTCGTTTTCTTCTCCATTTGATTTCATCATTGCACAGCCCTCTGCAAATCCTAAGAAGTACATCTTTGCGTTGTCAGGCAGTGCTTCCAGCTTTTGCTTGATTTCTTTCAGTGGTTCTTTGTTCATTCTGCGCACACCTCCCTCCGCATTTGTTTGTTATGCAAACAGTATAGTCTGTTTAACAAACTTTGTCAACACATTTTTGTTTGTTTAATAAACTTTTATATTTACAACAGATAAATTGTATGCTAATATGTAGCCACGGGAGGAAATGAAACCTATGATTAATTCTCGAATAAAACAACTAAGAAAATGTGAAGGATTAACGCTTGAGCAGTTCGGAAAGAGGCTTGGCGTTAAAAAATCCGCTGTTAGCCTTATAGAAAACGGTAAGAATGGTGTAACGGAACAGATGATTTTATCTATTTGCCGGGAATTCCACGTAAATGAAGAGTGGCTGCGCACTGGTAACGGCGAGATGTACCGTTCTTTATCAAAGCGCGAAGTGATTGCTGACTTCATGGGTGATGTTTTAAATGATTCGGATGATTCCTTTCGTGTACGTCTGATTGAAGCCCTTGCCCAGCTCAATGAAGAAGAATGGGAAATGCTCGCAAAAGTGATAGATAACATCTCAGAAGACTGCAAAAATGATAAGCAATAGAATAAGAGCATTAAGAAAATCCCAAAATATGACCTAAGAAGAAGAATGGAAAATGCTCGCAAAAATGATAGATAACATTACGGAAGACTGCAAAAAAGACGGGAATTATCCCGCCTAGAATTTAATCATTTTGTCCCGAATTGAGATATTTCTTCAAAAATCGGTAGATGATGTGCAGTTTTTCGCCGTCACGGCACTTTTTAACCATTGAAATAATAGATCGTTTATAATTCATTTTTTCCTCCTTACATTATGGAGTGATAACGATTATAGGCCGACCTATTTAAGACAGTATACCATATTTCTATGATACATGGATTCACAAGTAAATAGGTTACTGCGTTGTTGATGAAGGAAGTGAAAGAACATGAAAAAGAAATTGATATCGGTTTTGATTCTGACATTAGCCTTTACTTTGGCTGCATGTGATAGCGATACATCCAAGGACACTGGTTCTGGTGATTCCAGCGAGGTTGAAGAAACTGAAACTGATTCATTAATTGAAGGACAGATAATCCAGTACCACGATTTTCAAATTACACTACCCGATTCTTTCGAACTTGATTCCGAGAACGAAAGCTCTATCACTTATTCCGAAATAGCCGACGATGGCAAACGCACAGTGCTAATGGGATATGTTTCAGACTATCCTTTTACAGATGCCATCGAAGAAGATATAGAAGCACTTGTTTCACAGATGGGTGAAAATGTTGGTGAGCAAGTCTCTACAATGAAATGGACATTCGGAGAAAAAAGTAATTGGATAATAGGCGCTGATTTTGAGGATGAGAATTCTTTTAGCAGTATCTATATAACAGATGCCGACGGCGATGCTTATTTGTTTACCTTTATGGGTTATACTGATGAAATCCATGATTTTGCAGCCAAGTATATTAAATCGCTTTACTACATGCCGCTTTCAGAGGACACCGATAGCGAATCCGATGAAAGCTACAGCAATGACATTTATTCAGAAGGTACTTACAAGATTGGCTCGGATATGCCTGCCGGTGAATATAAGCTGACGCCAACTTCTTCTTTAGGCGGCTATTATGCCGTCTTAAGCGATAGCACAGGCGAGGACAATATTATCACTAATGACAATTTTGAAAATCAGACATACGTGACAGTTTCAGAGGGGCAATATCTTGAATTAAGCAGATGTCAGGCTGAACCTGTAGAATGATTCAAGATATGCTTTGATATTTGGTGCCCCATGATGATGTTTTGGATGTACCATAGAAGGCTCCCCAAAACCAAGTTTAAAATTGATAAAACAGGCTATCAATATACTATAAAGATGATGTCGGTCGCTGCGGCGAGAATACAGCGAGTGTGTATGTTTAACTTCCGGGAGCAACGGGGTGTATTTACGTAGAATATTGCTCGATTGTGTAGCCTGCTTCATGCAGGCTTTTTGATTTGGATGAGCTAGATGTACTATAAACATCCGAAATAATCCGAGAAAATCCGGAAAGAAAGATAGTATATTTTTGGTTGACTTATGTAACACCAAGTGCTACAATTCAGGTACCAACAGTAAGTCTTGCGATTGTGCCGTCTTCTAGGTAAGGGCTATGTGTTAGTCCCACACGCAAGCTATTGGTTTAGAATTCACGGTGGACATGAGTGTCCACCTTTTTTATTGGAGAGCTATATGGAAAGACTTTTTATTGATGAATCAGGAAGTATGACTGTGGAATTCTGTGAACAGTATCCATATTTTGTGATAGCGATAGTAAGAGTTAAGGAGCCTGAACACTTAAAGCGTGCTTTTACTCGTTTTGTTCGAAAGAACATGGATAAACTGAAAAAGTGCCACCGCGGGAAAAGTATGTTTATCGATGGTTCTTTCAAGGAACTGAAAGGAAGCGCACTGTCTCCTGACTTAAAAAAGAAGTTTGTGGAGTTTTTATGCCAGAATAATTACTTCGAAGTATTTTATGTAGTGGCTCACAACGAGCTCGTGAATTCGAAAATGTATAGCAGCACTGCACGCGCTTTTAATTATCTGCTTAAATTGGCTTTAGAGTATTTTATCAAACATGGATACATCGGAGGGAACAAACTTAATATACAGATAGACGAGAGGAATGAAAAAACCTTTTCTAAGCATTTTTTGCAAGATTATCTTAACACGGAGCTTTTATATAACGATGTAATTCGCGAAGAATGCTCTGTAAGTTATTTCGATTCATCAAATAACAAACTGATTCAGGTAGCAGATGTACTAGCCAATCTATATTTTTCTTATCTAATGACCGGAAACTTTGAATCAGAGATACAGGGTATGAAAGAAAATGGATATATTAAATATGTTTTTGAATTCCCAAAGAGGATAATTGGCAACGTCTAACTCGCAAAAACTAAAAAAGACCCGCCGCATAAAAGCGACAAGCCTTTGAAATGAGTGGGCATGTGATGCCCGAACTGTGACAAGTCGATTGTATCACATGTCCACTCCATTAACAAGGGGTGGTTTTTGTACCCTGAAAATGGAGGTGTGACATGGGAAAGGAATACAAGTATAGGACTTCTTTCACTTATGAGGGCAAGCGTTATTTTGTAAAAGCTGATACTAAAGCAGACCTTGCGGTTCGTAAGGCAATGAAATTGCGTGACTTGGAAGAAGGAAAAATTGTCATCACAGGGAACACAACGGTCGAGGAGTGGGCCTTGAAGTGCGTAGAAACATACAAGACAAACCAGAAGGAAATCACGCATGATAAGTATTTGAATCGCCTGAAGCACTGTATACTGGAGCAGATAGGCTCGATGCGGTTGAGGGATGTAAAGCCTCTCCATTGCCAGAATGTCTTAAATCTGCAGCGTGGCAAATCTAAGACCCAAATTAACGAGGTATATAGCATGCTTCAGCTGATTTTTAAGAAAGCTGTAGCTAATAATCTTATTCTGTCTAACCCTGCGGAAAATATAGAGAAGCCTTTAGGGACGCGCAAAAGCCGAAGATCAATCACAGAGACAGAACGAACACATATAATGAAAGTTGCCAGAGCGGATAGGAGATATTACTTATATCTCTTAATGCTCCAGTGCTCCTGCCGGCCGTCGGAGGCTGCGGAAGCTATGGGAAAAGATATCATTCTTATGGACGGTATGCCAATGTTGCACATCAGAGCCACGAAAAACGACCATTCTGACCGATTTGTGCCGATTCCCGATGATTTATACCAGTTGATTAAAAAAACGCCTAAAAACGAATATATCGCCCAGTATTCCACGGGGAAAAAGATAGACGAGGCAAACAGATACAGATTATGGACATATTTCAAGCGAGACCTAAACATTTCCATGGGTTGTAAAATGCGCCGTAACAGGCTAATCCCCCCGTATCCCGTAGCGCCGGATCTGGTTCCGTACTGTCTGAGACACACATACTGTACAGACCTCGCCCGCATGGAGATAGATATAAGGATAGCGCAGAAGCTTATGGGCCATTCTGACATATCCCTCACAGCGAACATCTACACCAATCTTATGGACAGTGATATCGTCGAAATAGCAAAAAAACATTTTGGGGGCACGCAGGGGGTCACACTAAAATCCCGAAAAGTCCCGAAACAAACCCGTATAATTCTGAAACGTAAGCAAGATGATTGCAAAATTAAAACCCTCTGAAGCGTTGAAAATCAACGCTTTCAAAGGGTTTTATCATTGGTGCCCCGGAGGCGATTCGAACACCCGACGCACGGTTTAGGAAACCGACGCTCTATCCCCTGAGCTACCGAGGCGCAATATGTTTTCTCAGCGGGCGATATCAGCTATTTGATAAGGACCGCTACCCGTTTATTATACCACGTATTGTCTTTTTTTCAATTACTTTATTTTATTGTTGATTAAAACTGCGTACTGTAGTACAATTATGACAATTACTTTAAATTGTTAAAACTATAACAAACTTTTGCGGATATTCCGCTTTCTCCTTCTCGCTTCGGGAAAGCGGACTGGTGCAAAAGGGGCGAGCTTGGCGGGACGCCTGACGGCGCCCTGAAGTAGGAGGGAAATTCATTATGTACAAGATTTCTGATCTGGCTTCTGAATACAAGAAGAAACTTATCACCGCTGACCAGGCGGCAGCTATGGTGGAAAACGGCAGCCGTATTCACTTCGGTCTGGGCTGCGGAACTGTAGTTGACATCGACGAGGCTCTTGCAAAAAGGGCTGATGAACTCAGAGATGTCAATATCATCAGCACCGTAGGCATAAGAAAGGAGCCTTTTAAGGTTTATCAGGCTACCACGTCCAACGATCAGGTGAGATTTGCGTCGGCTCATTTTTCCGGTCACGACAGAATGATGGCCAAAGACGGCCGCTGCTGGTACATTCCGATGATGTTCAGAGAACTCCCTTTCTACTGGAAGAACAACAACAACGGACTTGATATCGCCTTTTTCCAGGTTGCTCCTATGGACAGCCACGGAAACTTCAACCTGGGCCCTCAGGTTTCGGACATGTGGGGCGTAATAAAGGCTGCGAAGAAAATAATCGTCGAGGTTAACGAGAACATGCCAATAGCCCACGGCTACCAGACACAGCTAAACCTTTACGGAATAGACTACGTTGTCGAAGGGTCCAATCAGCCGGTGGCCGAGCTTCCGACAAAGCCTGCATCCGAGATAGACAAACAGATCGCAAAACACGTAGTTGAAAAAATACAGAGCCACAGCACGCTTCAGCTCGGAATCGGAAGCCTTCCGTCCTATATCGGTAAGCTTCTGGCTGATTCCGATGTGAGAAATATAAACGCCCATACAGAGATGTTTGTAGACGCGTACGCTGACCTCTTTGAGGCAGGAAAACTGACGGGAAACAAACCTATAGACAAAGGCAAGGCCGTATACACCTTTGCAGGAGGAACGAAGAAGCTCTACGACTTCATCGACGATAATCCTATCTGCTGCAGCGCCCCTGTTGACTACGTCAACGACATAGGCGTCATCGGCAGCATCCCTAACTTCGTATCAATAAACAGCTGCATTCAGGTAGACCTTTACGGCCAGGTATGCTCGGAATCGGCAGGACATCAGCAGATAAGCGGAACCGGCGGACAGCTTGACTTCGTAATGGGAGCCTACCAGTCCGAGGGCGGCCAGAGCTTCCTCTGCACGCCGTCCACCAGAACTCTGAAGGACGGAACTGTGGAGTCCCTGATTTCGCCGACCCTTACTACAGGCGCCATCGTTACGACGCCGAGAATGGCTACCCACTACATCGTAACCGAGTACGGAGCAGCCGACCTTAAGGGGAAGAACACGTGGGAGAGAGCTGAGCTTCTCATAAACATCGCCCACCCTGACTTCAGAGAAGATCTCATCAAAGCGGCAGAAAAGATGGGCATATGGAAGAACACCAGCAAGTGCACATACTAAGCTAACGTACATGCTAAGCAAGAGCTCATATCGCACATATACAGTTAAAACGGGCGCTGCCGGATACGGACTCATAGTGTGAGCCGTATACCGGGCAGCGCCCTTTGATTGTCTGCGCCCCGCGCTTAGTTCACATCGTTTCTTGCAAGTATTGCGGCAGGGGTTTTTCTGAGGGTATTGAATACCGGCAGAAGTCCTGCGATCATGTTGAAGACGAATACTATTGCAAGGCTGAGAAGGAAGATGAACGGATTCATCATAAACTGGGCGGCTATATAGCTTATCTGGCACATTCCGTGTATTATGTAAGCCATTACGGCCATGGACGGTATGGCTGTTATGGCTGTTAGAACTATGGCCTCTCCTGCAAACATCTTGTAGATGTCTTTCTTCTTCAGGCCTATGGCTCTCAGAACTCCTACCTCCTTCACCCTTGAAAGGAAGGATGCTCTCAGCATCAGGTAGATTTCCACCAGCGATATTACGAGAATCACTCCAGCTACCAGAACCGTCATCACTATCTGGCTGCGCACAGAATCGATGTAATCAGCCTTTGACTGCTCGTATTCATCTATGACTCTCACGTTCTGCGATACCAGCTCGTCGTAGGTGGCCTTCTTATCTACAGGTGAGAGAGTGATGTCGCTGAGGGATGAAACGGCTGAAATCAGCTTCGTGTTATCGCTTACGTAGTAGGAGCTTCCCATGCGGGCGTCCCTGTAGAAGCCCGATACGGTAAGCTTGCGGCCGTTGACTTCCGGGTCCACAGCCGATCCGACCTCATATTCTCCCTGCAATCCTTCCGGAAGAAGAACTTCGTAGTCCTCCGAAGGGGCTTTTCCGCTTATGATTTCGATTTCGCCGTTATCTTTTACTGCGCTGTACGGCTTCAGGGCGATGCCCGCTCCCGAAGTATCCTGGCTGTCTCCGTATACTTCAGCGTTCATCTCGGATTCGCTCATCTGATTTACGACCATGTTGAGAAGCTCCGACTTTTCAACGTATATGCACGGGCTTCCCGTATCGGCTATACCGGCTATGGTGTAATCCCTGTATCCCGAAATCTTTAAAGTCCGTCCCACTAAATCCCCGTAGGTATCTATTCCCACGTGAATCATGTTTGACATTCCGCCGGAATTTATCATGCCGTCGGCAACTGTGGTGTCGATAATAAGCTCGTCGTCGCTTTTTACCTGACTTCCTGCCTTTATCATATCATCGGAAACCATATCAGCAGATGCGATGGATGCGGAGGCTATGTCGCTTCCACCCGATGACTGGAAGTAATCGTCCAAAGGCATTATGAAGCTTACGTTCGAACCTCCAGGAAGGGCGTAGTCTATTCCGTCCATATTCGCGTACTTTTCCAGCTGCTCCGGCGTCAGCTTTCCCGTCTTTACCGTCAGGTAGTTTTCGTTGACGGTGAGGAACTTGTCCTCGGTTATGTTGGTTATTCCGGCCATGTTGCTGACGGCGTATATGATGAACATGGACGCCAGGACAAATCCTATTAGAAGGATTTTCTTGATGGTCGAGTAGCTGCGGATTTTGCGAAATCCCGTCACCAGGGAAGTCCTCATATTGTATATGGAGGTGTACTTCGGGACAAAGTCGTCATCTCTGCTGTAGTTAAAGTCGTAGTCCTCGTACACGTCCTTTGACAGCTTCCTGTAGTGATCGTCCACTATCTCCATTGACTCGGATCCGTAACCCAGGTGCTCGTCGGTGTGGATGTAGATGTTGTTGTTCTTTATTACCACCTTTATGGAGCCGGGCTGAACGCTGCGGTCGCTGTAGAAGTCTATCTTTAGGCCGTCAGGAGATGTGAGCTCCTCGGAAACCGGCATATCCTTAAGGTATATCTTGTTCTCAAGGCGGTAATCAAGGTCTCCGGCAGGATGGTTTTCTCTATCGCTGACCACTTTTCCGTCTACGATTTCCACCACACGGTCGGCGTAAAACTCGGCAATCTCCCTTTCGTGGGTTACCAGAATGACCAGCTTGTTTCTGGAAATAGCCTTGATAATGTTCATTATCTCTATGGTGTTGCGGCTGTCCAGGTTTCCCGTCGGCTCGTCGGCTATTATTATCTTCGGATCCTTTACGATGGCTCTGGCTATGCCTACCCGCTGGCGTTCTCCTCCCGACAAAGCCTTCACCGGCCGGTTTCTGTATTTGTCGATGCCCAGCCTCTTCAGGATGAACATCACCCTTTCCTCTATTCCGTTCCTGTCCTTCATGCCCATCATCTTAAGTACGATGGCCACATTCTCAAATACCGTATAGTCCTCTATCAGGTTGTAGTTCTGAAAGATGTACCCGATATTCAGGTTTCTCAGCTCGTCTCTCTTTGATTCCGAACGGCAGGTGAGCCTTTCGTCGTCTATATAAATATCCCCTTTGTCCACTTTGTCGAGACCGCCGATGGCGTTGAGAAGGGTAGTCTTTCCGCATCCCGAATTTCCCAGAAACGTCACGAGCCCGGTGTCTCCAAGCTCTATGGACGTATTGTCTATGGCGCGGATTTCGTTGCTCTTTCTCTTATTGAAGTATTTGCTTACGCTGTTAAGCCTTATCATGTCCTACACCTCCTCCTTGTGAGCGTTCATGGCCGTCTTTCTGAACATCTGCCTTGCGTAGCGGGCAGCCAGCAGAATCGCCATTACGCAGAGAACTGCATAGAGAATCACGTAGTCTTTCGCTTCTATGTATCCTGCAAGGGATATGAGTATTCCCGGCGCCGGATACAGGGCTTCGCCTGCTCCTATTACAAGAGCTGCAACTATGGCGAAGGCTATGTTGAAGACGATGAACATATCCCATCTCAAGAGGGCGGCGCAGTTCTCCCTGGTTGCTCCCAGCATTCTCGCTATGGAGAAGTAGGAATTTCTCGATTTGAATATGAGCTTCGTTATGAAGTAGCTTACGAAGAAGAGGACTATCAGCACTCCTGCAAGGATCAGCGTTCTGAATGTGTTCAGTATGGCCGTCATGGACGCGTTCGAGCTGGTGTATGCCTTGTTGATATAGAACGTGTCAAAGCCTGCATCTTCTATGGCCGTCTCCAGGCTTCCTATATCCTGCACGTCATCTGCAATGACGCTGGCCTGATAGTGAAGATCTCCGAAGAGTTTTTCGTAATCTGCTCTGCTTATATATATGTTCCCCGATACCGCTTCAAAATCTTTAACCCCTACTACGGTGCCCACGTTCTGCTGGTTATACGTCTTTGCTATCTGAAGTGTAACGTCTTTCACCTCAAAAGGATTCTCAGCTCTTACGGTTATCTCCGTTGCATCTTTATAACCGTCTCCCCCTATCTGAGCCATATCCTCCGGCAGAATGACCTGGCCTTCCTTCACGCTTGGCCCCACTGTCAGATTGAAGTAACCGTAGTTTTCCATAGTGAGTATCCTGTCCCCTGTTCTTATCTCTACGGACGAATCTCCGGCAGCCTGAGCCATCTCTATATCCAAAAGCTTTTCATCGGTAAATCCTGCAATTCCGTCTATCCAGTTTGTGGATCCGTCCAGGTACTCCAGCATTTCATCGCTGAGATGGCCGTACCCTACGATTTTCATATCCGAATAGCCCGTTCCGCTGTTGTTGTCGTAAGTTTGGCTCACTTTGTCCAAAACCATATCCATCGCCGAATCCGAAAGATATGCGTCGTCGTCATCGAACAGAAATATGGCTTCGTCGTCCGCTTCAGGCATTCTCCCGGCAACCAGCATATCCTCGTAGTCGGAAGCCTTTGCCGGAGCTGCGTTTATGTAGTAGCCTATGTCGTCGTTGCTGAAAACTATGGCCGTATCCATAAGAAGGTCTTCCTTTTCCACCGCCTTTACGTTGTCAATAGAGGCGAGCTTCTCGTAATCGCTGTCCGTAAACAGCGACCGGTCTGCCTTGGTTACCACTATGCGGTCAGCTCTCGCTTCTGAAAAGAAATTGGTGTATCCTGAACCTGCTCCCACCGCTCCAAGATTTTTGAAGCTGGAGTAGGCCATGAACGTTCCTCCGCAGAGGAAGATGAATACGAACAGGAGCAGGAAGAACTTGGCCGGAAGATTGAAGGTGTTTCTGGCTCCCAGCCTTGCGGTGCTGGCTGGGGAAAGGGTTCCCGGATTGCTCGGGACAAAAGCTTCATTTCCGTTCGTTTCAGCCTTCGCCTGATTTATTTTTCTGTCTTCCACCACTTTGCCGTCGTGCATGGTTATCTTTCTCGTCACGTACGGCTCCACCTGATCGTAGTTATGGGTTACGATTATAACCAGCTTGTCCTCGGAAACGTCGTGAAGAAGCTTTATTACGTCCGCAGCCGATTTGCTGTCAAGGTTTCCCGTAGGCTCGTCGGCTACTATGATAGGAGTTTCCCTGGCAAGAGCCCTTGCTATGGCAACCCTCTGCTTCTGTCCTCCCGAAAGCTTTGAAGCCTTTGTCCTTTCATATTCTGAAAGACCCACCTTCTTTATGATGTCCCTGACCTTATCCTTTATCTCGTCTTTTTTGTATCCGGCCAGGAGCAGAACCAGCTCGACGTTCTGGTACACCGTATAGCTGTTTATCAGGTTGAAGGTCTGAAAGATATTGCCGATGTATTTTTTCCGGTATTCCTCCATGTCCTGACCGGAAAATCCCGATGTCGGCATGCCGTCTACGTACATTTCTCCTTCCTCAAAGGAGTCGAGACCTGATATGACGTTCAGAAGGGTGGATTTACCGCTTCCGCTTTCTCCGGTTATAGCCACGAATTCGCCTTTGTCAAACTGGAGGCTGACTTTGGAGAAACCCGATGCGACCACTCCTTCTCCCGCATAAAATTTTGATACACGTTCTAACTTAAGCATGTCTTCCCCTTTCATGTATCCATTCTTTTTTCAGATTCATTTAAGTCAGCCTTAATTTATCATCCCAAAATCCCACGGTCAATAGGCCCGGCCCAACCTTAAGAAATCTTAATGTAAATCGTAAGATTTTCGTAATAAATTGAAATGTGCCGCCTCAGATGATATAATTATATGTTGTTTTTAAGGATTATTTTCGCCGTTTAAATAAGGAGGACGATATGTCTTACACCAACTACACCAGCGCTCTTTCCGAGAGATACCCGAGTAAGGAGATGCAGTATATCTTCTCCCCGGAGATGAAGTTCAGAACGTGGCGCAGGCTCTGGATAGCTCTTGCCGAATCGGAAATGGAGCTGGGACTTCCCATCACCCAGGAGCAGATAGACCAGCTCAAAGCCCATAAGGACGATATAAACTACGACGTAGCGAAGGCCAGAGAGAAAGAAGTTCGCCATGACGTCATGAGCCACGTGTACGCATATGGCTGCCAGTGTCCTGACGCGAAGGGAATCATCCACCTGGGGGCCACCTCCTGCTATGTTGGCGATAACACGGATATGATAATAATGAAGGAGGCTCTCCTTCTCATAAGGAAGAAGCTCATAAACACCATAGCTTCCCTTGCGGATTTTGCCGAAGAGTATAAGTTCATGCCGTGCCTTGCATACACCCACTACCAGGCCGCTCAGCCTACCACGGTGGGTAAGCGTGCGACCCTGTGGCTTAACGATCTCGTTATGGATTTAGGGGATTTGGATTATGTTCTCTCCACCTTGAAGCTTCTGGGCTCCAAGGGAACTACGGGAACTCAGGCGTCCTTTATGGAGCTCTTTGAAGGCGACCACGAAAAGTGCAAGGCTCTCGACAGAAAGATAGCCGAGAAGATGGGTTTTGACGGATGTTATCCCGTTTCCGGTCAGACGTATTCCAGAAAGGTGGACAGCCGGGTGCTGAACGTTTTGTCCGGCATCGCCCAGTCCGCTCATAAATTTTCCAACGACATCAGGCTCCTTCAGCACATGAAGGAAGTGGAGGAACCTTTTGAAAAGCATCAGATAGGCTCTTCCGCCATGGCATATAAGAGAAACCCTATGCGCTCCGAAAGGATGGCGTCCCTTGCAAACTACGTGATGTCCGACGCCATGAACCCGGCAATCACGGCGGCCACCCAGTGGTTCGAGAGAACCCTTGACGACTCGGCCAACAAGAGAATCTCCGTAAGCGAGGCGTTCCTTGCCACCGACGGAATTCTGGAGCTTTACATGAACGTCTCCAAAGGTCTGGTGGTTTATCCAAAGGTTATCGAGGCTCACCTCATGGCAGAGCTTCCGTTCATGGCCACCGAAAACATCATGATGGACGCAGTAAAGGCAGGAGGCGACAGGCAGGAGCTTCACGAGAGAATCAGAGTTCATTCCATGGCTGCCGGAAAAGTGGTTAAAGAAGAGGGAAAGCCTAACGACCTTCTCGACCGCATAGCGACAGACCCTGCTTTCAATGTGACCCGGGAGGATTTAGACAAGGTCATGAAACCTGAAAACTACGTGGGAAGAGCTCCCGAGCAGACTGCCGAATACCTGAGAGACGTGATAAAACCCATACTTAATGACAACCGCGACCTGTTAGGGGCCGAGGCAGAGATAAACGTGTAGCTACAGTCAGGAGGTAATATACATGGTAAAAGCAATAGTAGGCGCCAACTGGGGCGACGAGGGAAAAGGCAAGATAACTGACGCGCTTGCCGCCGAAAGCGATATAGTCGTCCGTTTTCAGGGCGGAAGCAACGCCGGACACACCATCAAAAACGACTACGGCAAGTTCGCCCTTCACATGCTTCCGTCGGGAGTATTCTACAGTCATATAACCAACATTCTGGGAAACGGAGTGGCTCTCAACATTCCTTTCCTGGTAAAGGAGCTGAAATCCCTGGAAGAGGGCGGCGTTCCGGCTCCTAAGCTTCTCGTTTCAGACAGAGCTCAGGTAGTTATGCCTTACCACATTCTGCTGGACGAATACGAGGAGGAAAGGCTGGGAGGAAAATCCTTCGGATCCACAAAATCAGGAATAGCCCCGTGCTACTCGGACAAGTATTCAAAGATAGGTTTTCAGGTTCACCAGCTTTTCATGGACGACGACGAACTTAAAGAAAAGATTGAAAACATCTGCACCATAAAGAACGCTCTCATTACCGGTCTTTATAAGAAGCCGGCTCTTGACCCTGACGAAGTTTTCAGGACGGTAAAGGAGTACGCCGAGATGGTAAAGCCTTACGTGTGCGATACTTCGGCATTCCTCTACGATTCCTACAAAGCCGGAAAGAACATTCTCCTTGAAGGTCAGCTGGGAGCCATGAAGGATACTGACCACGGCATTTATCCTATGGTTACTTCCTCATCCACTCTTGCAGCCTTTGGCGCTATAGGAGCGGGACTTCCGCCTTACGCCATCACCGACGTGGTCACCGTAGTCAAGGCATACTCGTCAGCCGTAGGCGCAGGCGCTTTTGTCAGCGAGATATTCGGAGACGAAGCGGAGGAACTCAGAAAGAGAGGCGGCGACGGCGGAGAGTACGGCGCTACCACCGGAAGACCGAGAAGAGTAGGCTGGCTGGATACCGTTGCGACAAAATACGGATGCAGGCTCCAGGGGGCAACCCAGGTAGCCCTTACAGTGGTAGACCCGCTGGGATACCTGGACGAAATTCCTGTGTGCGAGGGCTACGAGATAGACGGCGTGGTTACGGACGTATTCCCTAACACCACTACCCTTGAGCGCGCAAAGCCTGTACTGAAAAAGCTCCCGGGATGGAAATGCGATATTACCGGTATCAGAAAGTACGAAGAGCTGCCAAAGGAATGCCGCGACTACATCGACGAGGTAGAAAGGCTTATAGGATTCCCTATAACGATGGTTTCAAACGGTCCGGGCAGAGACGACATCATTGCCCGCAAGCCGCTCATATGATATAATTCATTTTAGGTTCAGACCGATTACGAATCTGATTTAGGAAAGAAGGTTTAATAAGATGTACAAAGAAGCAATAAGACCGGCCTGGGTTGAAATTAACCTTAACAACTTTGACTATAACATCAAGCAGATTAAAGCAAAAGCCGCAGGCCACGAGCTCATCGGAGTTATCAAAGCCGACGCATACGGCCACGGCAGCGTAAAATGCGCAGAAGTTCTGAGAGAAAACGGCGTAAAGACTTTCGCCATCGCTACCCTTCAGGAAGCCATCACCTTGAGAGAAGCAGGCGCAAAAGAAGAAATCATCATGCTGGGACTTACTCCTGACATGTACGCAGACACCATCGTCGAATACGACATCACTCCTGTAGTATGCGACTCCTCCAACGCCAAAGCCATCAGCGATGCAGCAGCTGCGGCAGGAAAGACTGTATCCGGTCTCATCGCAGTAGATACGGGAATGGGTAGAATCGGATATCTGGCAGACGACACCGCCTATGCCATCGAAGACATTAAGAAAATGGAAGCTCTCCCTAACTTCAAGATCAAGGGACTGTTCTCCCACATGGCTACAGCCGACGCCGCTGACAAGACCTATTCCAAGGAGCAGGAAGCCAAGTACAACGCTTTCTTTGAAGCCCTCACAAAGGCCGGAATAAAGATTCCGTTCAGAACGTTTGCCAACAGCGCATCCATAATGGAAATCCCTTCCGTATACTTCGATGCAGTCCGTCCTGGAATCATCCTCTACGGCTGCTATCCATCCGACGAAGTGGACTTCAACCAGCTTTCCATAAAGCCTGTAATGAGCGTAAAGGCAAACATCGTTCACCTGAAGGACGTTCCTGAGAACTTCTCCGTAGGCTACGGCAGAAAGTACATCTCCACAAAGCCTGCAAGAATCGCAACTCTGGCTCTGGGCTACGCCGACGGTTATCCTCGTCCGTATTCCCCTAACGCCAAGGTTATCGTAAACGGAGTCGTTTGCCCTGTAGCAGGAAACATCTGCATGGACCAGTGCATGGTAGACGTATCCGCCGTTCCTAACGTAAAGGTAGGCGATGAAGTCATCGTAATGGGTTCTGACGGTGTAAACTCCGTAACAGCAGACGACATCGCAAAAGCAACAGGCACCATCAGCTACGAGATATGCTGTGCCTTCGGCCAGAGACTGCCTAAAGTTTACGTGAAGTAGAGATTGGCACGGGCCGAGACGGGCCGTGTTACAGCAGGGCTCCGGCGCGCCGTGCTGGCGAGGGCTGTAACGGACTGTGACTGCCCCGAGGTCGCGAGGCTTTTGACGACCCGTGCTGGCGGGTGTTGAGGCGCCATGCTCGCACCAGCTTACTCGTTTTAAGGCCCCATGCTCGGAATTTACGAAAATTCGTCATCTCACGAGTACAAAAATACTCGTTTCTCACTTCACTTACAACAAATCGGACTACGCTAGCCCCATATATTGCGGCTTTCGTAGTCCGATTTTTAACATTCCCCTATGAATAGTAGCATTTTTGTACTCGTGAAGGTTTGAAAAGCAGGAACATCCGAGCACGGGCCATCTTGTACGGGCATGGGCGGACTTAGCCGGGCATGGGCGGGCTGACCGGCTATGCCTAGGCGCGGCCCTGCACAGCCATAGCAAAGCTAATTTACACAAGTTTAACATGAGCCTCATACAGACTTTACATACCCGGTATATAATGATAGCTGTAAAAGAAGGTTACGGGTGCGGGTTCTGCTACGGGTGAGGCTGACATGGTTTGGAAGATAGAGCGGTGAATATGGCACGGAGAGCAAGTAAGGTAAGCGGCTCGATGCGATTTGGTTAACTGATGATTTTTACTGCTTAAAGCCAAAATTCATTGGTCTATTCCTTCTTTTCGCGGATAAAAACCAAATTTAAAGTCGTACTTTCCCGACAAATCGCTCATTCACGGCTATTTCCATGGGAATTTCGGTGAAATTCTTGGTTTTCCACCTTCATAAATCTGATTTAGCCAAGATTTCTTGGTTTTGAGTTGGCGAAAATGCGATTCAACCAAACACTTTTTGGTTTTAAGCCGATAATATGCCGATTTGACCAAACTTTATCAACCAGAACTCCCCAAGCTTTTCCCGGTAAGCTTCAGATTTAAGAAGTTCGGACGAAACTCGCTTACATAACATGTACTTACTGAAAGGTCAGATTGCATTAGCGGAGAAACCGCCTGAGCTGGTGCTGAGAAATTTATTTTTAACGAAAGAAAGGAGATGATATTGATTGGAAAGTTTGAGATCTAAAAAGGGGTTCATATGCGATATGGACGGTGTTATCTATCACGGGGACAGGCTGCTTCCGGGAGTTAAGGAGTTTGTGGAGTGGCTTTACGCCAATAACAAGGAGTTTCTGTTTCTCACAAATAACAGCGGAAAGACACCTCTGGAGCTGAGGCTGAAGCTTCAGGGAATGGGGCTTGACGTTGATGAGAGCCACTTTTATACCAGCGCTCTTGCAACGGCGAAGTTTGTGAGCAGCCAGTGCCACCACTGCAGCGCGTACGTCATAGGGGAGCCGGGACTTGTGGGAGCCCTCTACGAGGCAGGGGTTGCCATTACCGACAGAAATCCGGACTACGTCATAGTAGGTGAGAGCCATGCGTACAATTATGAATCCATAAACAAGGCTGTGTCTCTGGTTCTCGAGGGGGCAAAGCTCATAGGAACCAATTCGGACCTTACGGGGCCTACCAGCGACGGCATTGCTCCTGCATGCAGGGCTCTGATATCGCCCATAGAGATGGCAACGGGTAAGAAGGCGTACTTTGTGGGTAAGCCTAATCCGCTTATGATGAGGACAGGGTTAAGGCTGCTGGGGGTTCACTCCGAGGATGCTGCAATGATAGGAGACCGTATGGATACGGACATCGTTGCGGGAATAGAATCGGGCCTTGATACGGTTCTTGTTCTTTCGGGGGTAACTTCAAGGGCCGACATAGATATGTTTCCGTACAGACCGCGTCTGGTGCTTTCCGGCGTCGGCGACATTCCGTGCTGCGCAGACTGATGCGACAAAGTGTGCAGACCGGCACGGCAAGCCATGCACACCGGCGCGGCGAACTGCGCGTACTTTGCAAAAGCCGCCCAAAGCGACATCCCGTGCTGCTAGTACAGCAGCCCGCCCACCAGAACAAAGTAATCGGGATTCTTCCCCTCTTCAATCCACTGAAGCTCGATTCCCAGAAGGCGGCTGGCCGTAAGACCCACGTTTCCGCCAAGGGCTTCTATGGAATATCTCATGGATTCAGGATGACGGCACGGTAAACCGTCTTTTTTTGTACAGCAGTTCCTGCCGAAAGCTTCCTCGTAGGTGGATTTCTCCGTCAGGGTTTCGGGGCCGCCTTCGCAGATGCCGCAGCTTCCGGCGCTTAAAGATATGCTTCCGGAATGCTGCTTCTCCTCTTCAAACAGGTGCTCCGTCATTTCCTGCTTCACAGACTTCATCAGCTTCGGCCACTTATCCCAGTCTCCTTCCTCCAGGATGATTTTTACGCCGTAAACCTTGAAATTGCCGTACTTTCCCCAGTAGTCCTCAGGTTTGAAGTCAAAAGGCGGGCACGACCACTTTCTTCCATAGTTTTCGCAGGCTTTGCACATTTCCAGGAATTCGTCCACGTTGACGTAATCTCTTAAATATTCTTCTGTTGTAACTGTTTTCTCATGTATTTCCGTTTTCATGGTTATAGTGTACCATAAACGCCGATTTTGTGTTAGAATAAAATATAGGATTAACAGGAGGAACTCATGGCATTCGGATTCAGAACCAGAAAGAAAAATTCAGCGGACGTTATATTTACGAACGGAAAAGTATACACGGGAAGCGACGGTGAAGATTTTGTCAGCGCCGTTGCAGTTAAAGATGGCAGAGTAATGGTTCTCGGAGACAGCGAGGCCATATCGGAGCTTGCTTCTCAGGACACGGAAATTCACGACCTCGGAGGCAAGTACGTATATCCCGGATTTATCGACGCTCACAGCGTATTCCTCAGGGAGCTATTTAAAGACAGGTACCTGGAGCTGGACCCGGTGTGGGATCTGGACACCGTTCTCGACGAGGTAAGAGATAAGGCCGAAGACGGCGATGATGTGGTCTTTGCCTGCGGATTCAACTACCACATTCTCGACGATTACGAGACGGGAGAGGAAAGGCGGGCTCTCCTGGATGAGATTTCGGGCTTGCAGACACTGGTTCTCCTTGCAAGCGACGGATTTACCCTCTGGCTTAATACGGCGGCCATGGACATAATAAATCAGGTTAAAGAGGATGAGGAAGCCGACCAGATTACCGTAAATCAGGCTCTTCACATACTCCTTGATTACGACGAGAAGGATATTGCAGACGATATGGCAGCACTGTCCCTTGACATGGCTGAAAGGGGATATACGGCTCTTCTCGATTCCTACTCGAACATATTCTTTAATTCCGTCTTCCAGCACGCTTATTTCACGGCTCTTGGCGATTCTGAGCCCCTCAGGCAGAGGTTCATGGGAAGCCTTACCGTCAATAGAAAGCTGATGCCCCAGCTGGTCTCCTCACTTCTTCTTGGCGAGCAGGCAAAGTGCGTCGAGCTGGGCGACATGATGGATTACAGCACTCTTAAAGTTGAAGTGTGTCAGGATGAAAGACTTTCATATTTTACAGAAGAGGAGCTTGCAGAAGTCCTGGGGCCTTCCGTTGAGAGAGGCTTCAACGTGAACATCGACGCTCTTGACGAGGAATCCCTGATAAAGGCGTACAGAGTTCTCGACGGTTTAAGGGACAAAGTGGTCAAAGCCAGCAATTTCGTGGTAGCTTCCGATTTCAACCTTCCGGATGAAGTCAGATCTGAGCTCACCGCCCCTGAAACCATTATAAGCACCTGGGCTACGCCTATGGTTCCATCCACTGTGATTTCCCACTGCGATACGGCCGAAGACGCCCTTTCCGAACTCACTTCGGAAGCTGCCGCCATTGTGGGGAAGGCAGACTGTCTGGGTCATATCGAAGAAGGTTACTATGCTGACTTTGCCGTGTTCAGCGAAAATCTTCTGGAAAAGGGTCTTGGAGCTTTCAGAAATCCGACTGCGGAAATGACCGTAATCGGTGGAGAAATTGTTTACGACAGAGAAAACGAGGAACTGGCCGAGATGTACGATGTAATGCTCAGCCAGAGAATCTGACATAGAAAGGGTTACGGTTACTTTATGAAAAAGAGCACACTTAAAAAAATACTGGCCGCTTTGACGGCAATAGCGCTGGTCGCTACAGCCGCGGCCTGTTCTGATAAAACTGAAGAAGAACCTATTCAGGATCCCATAGAGGTTTCCATTTCCATAGATTTTCCGGAAGGTTCCGGAGTGGAGGATATAACCGACGAGACCTTCCTGGTGGAGGACGGAACCACGGTTCTCGACGCCCTTCAGATTTACTGCAACGTCAACGACATTCCGGTAAACGTTGAGACTACGTCAGCTGCCGTCTTCGGCATCAACGGTGTCAACAACAGCGACGTGGGAAGCATAGCCCCGGAAGGTGAAACCGAACCGGCTGAAAACGACGGAGATTCCGCAGATAACGGTACCTCGGATAACGGCGCCGCAGGCGATGACGGAGAAAAGACTGAAGAAGATATCGCTCCGATTTCCGGATCATGGCATTATTCCGTCAACGGAGAAGAGGGAACAGTATCGGAAAACGAAGTGCAGCTGTCGGACGGCGATTCGATAATTTGGATTTATCAGTAATCTTCACACGTTCTTCACAATATGCCGCTATAATTGATATCGTTCAATAAGGTTTGTTAACAGCAAACTTTCCTTCTTTTATTGAATACACACACTTTCAGGAAAAACCCTTCGCCCGGCGGAGGGTTTTTCCGTGCGCAGATTTTCTCTTAAAAGTTTCCATCATAAAACGACAGCAAAAAAACTTAAAATTTCACAGTTTGCGTGCTTTTTCTCTTGTAATTGTATGTATTATATCGTATAATACTTAAGTGTTTTTACGAGAAACACTATCTCTGCGTAAGCACGAGGCTTACGCCATTCAGTCCACAGGGAGGTGAAAACATGATTAACTATGAAGTTATGTTCATTATCGATCCTACTTTAGAGGAAGCTGCAAAGGATGCCTGTATCGAAAGAGTAAAGGGCGTTATCGCTTCCGATGGTGAGGTGGGCAACGTAGACGTATGGGGCATGAGAAAGCTCGCTTACCCTATTCAGAAGAAGAACGAGGGTTACTACGTTGTAATCGAATTCAAGGCTTCTCCTGAGCTTCCTAAGGAGCTCGACAGAAGACTCAGAATTTCCGACGATGTAATGAGACACATCATCATCAACAAAGAAGCTAAATAGCGATCGGAGGTGTATCCATGAACAGTGTAGTTCTTATAGGAAGACTTACCAGAGATCCTGAGGTGAGATATACCGCGGGAACCCAGATGGCGGTAGCAAGCTTTACCATCGCCATCGACAGGCCTGTAAGAGCCGGCGGCGAGAAGCAGACGGATTTTCCGCGCATCACCGTTTTCGGAAAGCAGGCTGAGAACTGCGAGAAGTTCCTTGCCAAGGGCCGACTCGTAGGTGTTCAGGGAAGGATACAGACCGGAAGCTATAAGAACAGAGATGGCGTTACAGTTTACACCACCGATGTTGTAGCTGACAGAGTAGAATTTCTGGAATGGGGCGACAGGAATCAGAGTTCCTCCGCTTCCAGACAGTTCCCATCCTCGCCTTCACCTCAGCAGAACGCTGACGATTTTGAGGACGATATGCCTGATTCATTCCAGGCCATCGACGAGGATGTTCCATTCTAAAGAAAGGAGATAACGAACATGGAGAAAAGACGTGGCGGCGGCATGAGAAGAAAGAAAGTGTGCCAGTTCTGCGCTGATAAAACTGAGAGCATCGATTACAAGGACGTAGAGAAGCTCAGAAAGTATATCACCGAAAGAGGAAAGATTCTCCCTAAGAGAATCACAGGTACTTGTGCACTTCATCAGAGAGAAGTGACTACTGCTATCAAGAGAGCCAGAATCGTAGCACTTCTTCCTTATGTAGCTGACTAGTAACCGCATTACAGCGGCGCATAGCTTAAGCGCCCCTGCCGGTTATGTTAGCCGGAGAAAATGTATAAGTCAGGGGGCGTTTCACCGATCCGCGCAGCGGGCATTACGTGAGACGTCCTTTTTTCAGGAGAAAGGACATTTCAATGACCGATAAGAGAAAATTTGCTAATCCTATGACTTTGTCTGATGAGATAGCCGACATCGTCAGGGACCGGATTTTGAGAGGTGAATACCGAATCGGGGAGAAGATTAAGGAGACCAGCATCGCCGAAGAGCTTACCGTAAGCAGAACTCCTATAAGAGAAGCTTTCAAGCAGCTGGAAAGCGAAGGTCTTATCGACTACATCCCGAATCGCGGCTGCTTTGCCAAAGGGTTTACTCACCAGGACATAGAGGATATTTACTCTGTCAGGAAGGCTCTGGAGGTGCTCAGCGTTGAATGGGCGGTTCAGAGAATATCTGAGAGCGAATTGACTCAGCTTAAGGAGCTTTGCGAGCTTATGGAGTTCTACACTTTGAAGAAGGATTCCAAGAAAGTTCTCGAAATAAACACGGAGTTCCACAATGTCCTTTACAGCGCTACCAGAAGCCGCTTCATGGCTCAGGTGCTCAGATCCTATAAGGAATACATAGAGCAGACCCGCAAGGCTATCGTATATAACGAGGAGTATCTTAACGAGATACTGGAAGAACACAAGCGCGTTCTCAATGCCATCGTAAACAAAGACGTAGCCGAAGCAAAGGCTGCCATGGCAGACCACCTGGACGGTTCGAAGAGAAGAGCGGAGATTACTTATCTGAAGTAGAAGTTTCCGTCAGGCTCGATGACGCAGACATGGACAGGATCTTTTACAGCATTACCACTTTCAGAATCGTAATATGCCGCAAGGAAAGTTGATGCATTCCCCTCCAGATATATATTGGTACCTGGCGTGGACTTGAATCCAAGCTCTCCGAAAGCTTTTACACATTCTTCGGTTTCGCTGTTGAATATGTTTTCATCGTGTCTGCCGATTACCCACGACGGGTGTATAAAGACTTTTTTACAATTCTTTGATATGAGTTTTAGAGCGAAATCCCTCTGCTTGTTCAGGGGGATATATTCTTTGTGAAAGGTATCCGCAGATAAAAAGACTTCAGTGAAGGGGCTCTCCTTTATCATATCTGTAATTTCATCCAGGTCGCTTTCACTGTTCCAAGCTCCGCCATTAGTTATAAGAACTATCCTGGAAATTCCTATTTCTTCCGCTGCACGGGCAACGGCTCCTGTATTTTCAGGATAGAGAAGCGGTTCACCACCGGTAATATAGATGCTCTCTATAGGATATTCTTCACATGCTTTTTTAAGCGCGCTAACAGCCGTGTTCACATCGATTGAACCCGGTTTTTTCTTTTCCGCAGCACTGCAATGCCTGCACTTTCCAAAGCACTCATATGTAACGGCCAGTTCCACAGTATTTATTTTTTCTTCACGACCGTTCCTCTTATCCATATTCTATCAGTCATCCGTCTTCCGGCAGTTTTACTTTTCTGCCAGTGCTAATAAAAAAGCTCTTATATGAACAGAGAGCGGAGCAATGTGCCCCACTCCCTGATTTCAAGTTCAATTAAGCAACATTTCTGAAGTTACCGTCTTCATCAGTTACTACGTCTGCAAGATAGAATCCGCCTGTAGGAGTATGTACTATTCCCTGAATCTCGGATCTCCAGCATCTGTATCCGCCCTGATCGAGGCAAGGAATTATAGTCTTATAGTCCATGAGGTACTCCTGTATCTTGGTGATCTTAGCAGTTCTCTCATCAAAGTCAACTGTTCCTCTTGCGTCTGCAACCATTGCTTCCTGAGTAGCTGGATCAGGATTGGTTGCCTCAGGATTTCTCAGGCAGAATCTGTCGAGAAGGAGGAACGGCTCGTTCCAGCCAAGGCTCAGGTAAGCCAGATCGAAGTTACCGTCAACAACGTCCTGATTTACATAAGACCATTCCTGAGTAGTGATATCCATATTGATTCCCAGTGCCTTCATGTCGGACTGTATGGACTGAGCCATGCTCTTGGATGGTTCGCCATCCTGAGAAGAGAATGTCAGGGCGAGCTGCTGTCCGTCCTTATCGCGGAATCCGTCTCCATCGGTATCTGTCCATCCTGCTTCTTCGAGCAGAGCTTCAGCCTCTTCAAAATCGTAATCGTAGTGAGCCTTATAGTATTCCTCGGCAGCCGGATCGTAGTTCAGGCACTTCGATACTACCAGGCTGTATGCCGGAGGATATATCTCCTGCAGGTAGTTGGAGAAGTTATCTCTGTTTATACCCTTGATTATAGCGAGTCTTACGTTTTCGTCAGCGAGTATAGGGTTTGTCATATTCATTTCAACATAAGACAGCGTAGCAGAAGCTGAATCAACAACTGTGATATCTTCGTTGTTTGAAAGTTCTTCATAGTATTCCATAGGTACGGATGTCAGTACGTCGAACTCTCCGTTCTGGATACCTTCTGCCCATGTGAACGCTTCGCCTGTGAATACAACCTTTATCTCCTTTATAGGCATAACACCCTTGTTCTCTACCTTAGGATTATGCGTTACATAGCCGTCGTTAGCCTTCAGGATTGCATAAGCACCAGCTTCATACTCGTCAAGGTAGTAAGGTCCATAAGGATGTGCTCCCCAGAGAAGTTCATCCTTAGACATGGAATCGAGCTCGTCCTTGTCGATAAGTCCTGTAAAGCATGACATGAAATTATATTCCATATCTGCCTTGAACTCGGAAAGGTGAACGATTACGTCTCTTCCGTCAACTTCCATGGACTCGATGTTGGCGTAACCCTCAGCGTATTCGCTGACTTCTTTACCCCATTCTACAGATGCGATAAAGTCCTCAGGTTCTACCTGCTCGCCTGTAGAATAGTACATTCCCTCAGGGAATGTGATGGTCCAGGTAAGACCGTCTTCACTCCATACTCCCTCTGAAGCAATGCAAGGAATTGGAGCTCCTGTCTCGTTATCTCTGTCGAAGATAGGGTCTGCCATGAGGCACTGCATGTCGTTCCAGGATGAGCACTGGAACATGTCAACGCCCTGCCACGACGAGTCCTGAATGATCAGGGTCTTTCCGCCGCCTTCCGAACCGGGACTGCTGCTGTCATCGCCACCGCATGAGCTGAGCGCCAGAGACAGTACCATCACTGCGATCAGAACGACTGTCAATTTCTTTCTTTTCATTTGTCTTCCTCCTTGTCTTAAAGGGTTATATATCACGGAATCCAGCTATTCCGCAGATACCTCTTTCTCCTCCGAAACCTTCTCACCTACGCCTTTTTCATCATACATGAAACAGGTAACCTGATGACTGTCGCTCAGGTACACATTCTCAGGAGTCTCCTGCATGCATCTTTCACCGGCATAAGGACATCTAGGGTTGAAATGGCATCCCTTAGGCAGATGGATAAGGCTTCCAGGCTCTCCGCCCATTATATACTTCTCCTTATCTCTGTCGTGAGGGTTGAGTATAGGCGATGCGGACATCAGGCCTCTGGTGTAAGGATGCTTCGGATTTTCTATAACGTCATCTGTAGGACCGTACTCCACCAGTCTTCCCAGATACATTACGGCGATCTTATCGCTTATATACCTTATTACGTTCAGGTCGTGAGTTATGACCAGATAAGTAAGATGCATCTTCTCCTGAAGTTCCAGAAGGAGATTCAGCACCTGAGCCTGAACGGAAATATCCAGCGCCGATGTAGGCTCATCCAGAATCATCACCTTAGGATCCAGGACCAAGGCTCTCGCGATAGCAATTCTCTGTAACTGTCCTCCTGACAGCTGATGCGGATAGCTGTAGAGATACCTTTCGTCCATTTTGACAAGCTCAAGAGATTTTCTGGCTCTCTCCTTAGCCTCGGCCTTTTTCATCCCGTGAATGATAAGCGGTCTCATGATGGAGCTTTCCACCGTTTCTCTCGGGTTAAGGTTAGATGCAGGATCCTGGAAGACTACGGCCACCTCCGTGCGGAAATCCTTCATCTGCTTTTTCGTAGCGTGAGAAAGGTTCACTCCGTCAAATACCACATGGCTGTCCGTAGGCTTCGTGAGGTTCAAAATAACTCTGGCAAGGGTGGTCTTTCCGCTTCCGGATTCGCCTACAAGGCCGACTATCTCTCCTGCCTTTATGTTCAGGGTTACATCGTCAACAGCCTTTACATACTGCTTTCCACCCTTTAATTTGCCTTTATTAACGGTAAAATATTTCTTTAAATGATCCAGTTCTATGACATTTTCCGGATCGTGTACGAAAGTTTCATTCTTGGCATTTTCTTTCATTACTTGTCACCGCCTTCCCGAAAACAGCTGTACGAGTGCGTACCGGACACCTGAACCAGCGGCGGCTCCTGAGTCCTGCACTGTTCCGTAGCATATGGACATCTGTTTGCGAAACGGCATCCCACGAAGTCACCGGTTATCCGAGGTACGCTGCCGTCTATAGTCTGAAGACGTCCTTCGGTTTTCTTTATCCTCGGAAGCGCCTTCATCAGAAGGGAAGTATACGGATGTTTCGGTTCGTCGAAGATATCGAAAACCGTTCCCGTCTCTACTACGTGCCCTGCATACATAACTACTACAAAATCCGCAACCTCTGCAACGAGGCCGAAATTATGAGTAATCATCATAACTGCCGTGTCGAAGTCATCCCTTAAAGCCTTTATAATTCTCAGTATCTGTGCCTCTATGGTTACATCGAGAGCAGTTGTAGGCTCATCAGCTATGAGAAGTTCCGGACGGCGTGCAAGCATCATCGCTATCATAACACGCTGTCTCATTCCTCCTGAGAGCTCGTGAGGGAAACTCTTCGCGCGGCTTTCCGCATCAGGCATCTTTACATCCTTGTAAAGTTCTATTACTCTCTTCCACGCTTCTTCTTTAGAAACACCATCCAGTTCGATACCTTCTGCCACCTGCCATCCGGTAGTGTAAACCGGATTCAGCGAGTCCAGAGGGTTCTGGAATATCATTCCTATCTCACGTCCTCTGACCTTCTCTATCTCCTGACGCTTAAGTTCCAGAAGATTTCTGTCGTTAAAAATGGCCTTTCCGGTTACCTTGGCGTTGCCTCCGGCAAGAAGCTGGAGCAGAGAATGGGCAACGGTCGATTTTCCGCAACCTGATTCTCCAACTATGGCGAGAATTTCTCCTCTTCTCAGTTCAAAATTGACGTTATTTACTGCGGACAGATATCCGTCTTTTACCTTATAGTCAATGCACAGGTTTTCTACCTTTAACAATTTTTCTCCCATGACCATGACCTCCTTACTGCGATTTCATTCTTACATCGAGGAGGTCTCTGAGACCTTCGCCGAGGATATTGAAACCGAATACTGTATATACGAGAGCTAATCCAGGGAATATACACATCCACGGTCCTCTCGCTATATAGTCGATGCTTTCAGATACCATGAGTCCCCAGTCAGGCGACGGAGGCATTGATCCTACGCCAAGGAAGCTCAAGGTGGTAGTCGACATGATAGTTCCAGGAAGCTGCATGGAAACGGTTACTATGATTACAGGCACTATGTTAGGCAGTATATACCTGAACATAATGGACCTGGAACTTTCTCCGAAAGATATACCCGTCTCGATAAATGCCTGGTTTCTTATCGACATCGTCTTGGCTCTTACCATTCTGGTATAGGAAGCCCAGTTTACTATGGATATTGCTATTATCGCGTTAGTAAGTCCGCTTCCGATGATGGTAACTACTGCAAGAGCCATAATGAGACCAGGGATGCAGTAAGTAAGGTCAGCCAGGAACGTAAGGCCTTTATCAAGCGGTCCTCCGAAGTATCCCGAAAGCAGTCCCAGCGTTACACCTATAACGAGCTGAAGTCCAGCACCTATGAGGGCAACCTGAAGGGTTATTCTCGTTCCGTATACTATGCGGCTGAACAGGTCTCTTCCCATATTATCTGTTCCGAAGAGGTGCTCTCCGCTCGGAGCCAGGAGGATACTGGTAGGGTCTGCCGCATCATAGCCATAAGGCGCTATCTGGTTAGCGAATATAGCAACTACTATTACGCTCAATACCATGATGAAGCCTATCATAAAGTTCACATTCTTATAACACGATGTGAAGAACTCTTTTATAGGGCTCTGATTCATTACTTGTCACCTCCTGTTACGGATATCCTTATTCTCGGATCGAGAAAACCGAGAACGATGTCACTCAGTATGTTGCATATAACAGTGAGAACAGTAATTATCAGGATAATAGCCTGAACTACGTTGAAGTCCTGCTGAATTATCGAACTCAGCATCAGGTTTCCCATACCAGGAATACCGAAGATTCTCTCTATGATCATATATCCTGAAATGAGCCACGGCAGTGACATGAACAGGTTTACAGTTATAACTATAAGGGAATTTCTGAGGACGTGTCTCGTCAGCACTCTTCTTTCAGGAAGACCCTTTGCGTATGCTGTGGTTACATATTTTTCATTGAGCACGTCGATCGCTTCCGACTTTGTAAGTCTTATGGTAGAAGCAAGTCCGCTAAGTACGCCTGCCGTAATAGGAAGTACGTAGTGTTTCCACGTTTCAAATCCGCTTGCAGGGAACCAACCAAGACCAACTGCAAAACCGAGGATAAGAAGAACAGAAAGCCAGAATGACGGTACTGCTGTCAGAACCAGTGAAGTGTTAACCGTGATCCTGTCAAAAGCCTTATCCTTCTTAAATGCGCAGTAGAGACCTGCAGGAACAGCTATAGCATACTGAATAATCATAGTTATCACGGTAAGCTTCAAGCTGATAGGTATTCTGGTACTTACCATATCCCAAACCGGAATACGATACTTATAGGAAATACCGAAGTCTCCATGCATAATCCCCGTTATCCAGTCAACATACTGAACAAGCAGAGGTCTGTCCAGCCCGTACTCGTGACGAAGGGCCTCAAGGTTTTCCGGTTTAGCAAGCTGCCCTGCCATGATCGTTACTGGATCGCCAGGCATAAGATAAATCATGCTGAATACGAAAAAAGACACGCAGAACAGCAGGATTATGCCTAGTCCAATTTTCTTCAAGACATAATTTCTCATCAGAGAATCCAACTCCTCTCTTTAGCATTGAATAATTTGTGTCATTGCACCTAAATAAGCGCGCCGTGTTGGTAACGACGCATAAATATAAAGCAAGTCCCGTGCCAATTAACTGAAAAATATTTATTTTTTCATTACATCAATTTGTCACAGTATTTGCATGTGATATAACCGTACGGATTATGTATACAAAACCGTATAGTATATAATATGTATGATGAAGAGGTGGTTAAACATGTTTGACACTAAGGCTCTGGACAGTTACCTTGAGAACCTGTTTAAAGAGAAAGGCTATCCAAGCGTCACCGTCTGCATACGCGGACCTGAGGGCATTGTTTTCGAGAAGGGCTATGGATATATAGACATGGCCAAAACAAAACCTGCAAATCCTGATACAATCTACGGTATTGCATCGATGAGTAAATCAATGACAGCTCTCGCGTGCGCCATTTTACAGGCAGAAGGCAGGCTTGACTATTCTGATCCCGTTATAAAGTATTTCCCTGACTTCAGAGTGCCGGGAACACCAAAAGAGTGCGTTACATTGAGACATCTTGCAATGCATACTGCCGGTGTCCCTCCTATTCCTCCTCTGGAATGGTCAATCGTGATGAATTCAGCGGAAAGAGACAGTGAATATTCAAAAAAACTCAAAGCTTCCGCTCCCAATAAGATGGACACCATAGAAGATATCATCGATTTCATAGCAAACAGCGGTGCTTATGAACCTCTTGGCGCTCCAGGCGAGTACATGAGCTACTCTAATGAAGCCTATGCAATTCTTTCTTATGTAGTGGATCAGGCCGCCGGAATGTCCCTGGAGGATTTTCTCGATCAGCGTATCTTCAGGCCTCTCGGCATGACGAGATCCGTCCTCGACCTTGACGGGTCAGAGGCAGAAAAGATTGCATCCGACGGAAATATTACAGAGCTCTTTGAAGTTGACGAAGACGGAAAGCTGTACTCAGACAAGAACTGGTCTATTCTGCCTCCTTTCAGAGGATGCGCATGTGTAAAGTCCACTGCCAGAGACATGACCAAATACTATCTGATGCTTGCACAGGGCGGAAAGTTTGAAGGTAAACAGATCATTCCGCAGGAAGCCGTGGAAATCCTTATAGGCCACGAATTTCCTGAAACTCCAAGACCGTTCTACTGTTTCGGTCTCAATAAAAGAATCAAGTGTGGAAGAGTTCTGTGCGAACACTCCGGCGGTCTCCATGGTGTATCCACTAACGGTGGCCTCATAAAGGAAGAACCCGGAAAGCCGGGATACTCCATGGTTGCACTCTGTAATCAGGGAGATGTATCTGCAGAACCATTTACATGGGTATGTTACAACATGATACTTGGACTTCCTCTCGATACAAAGCACTACTGGGCTATCCCTAACGGTCATAAATTCAGTGCTCCTGAGATGATTACAGGCACTTATATCAGCAGAGAAGGCAATCCGTCGTATTGCATCGTTTCCGCCGATGAAGACGGTAACCTCAAAGCCGAGTACCATGATTCCCCTTTGAATCTCCACTATTGCGGCGGTACGCTGTTCAGCGCCAGAACAGACAAAGATCCTGACACCCAGCAGACTACGATGGAATTCTACATACGCGACGGCAAAGCCTGGGCAGTAAGGTGCTACACCAGAATATACCAGAGAATCTCATAGTTATTACTTATATGCAAATTTTCATAAGCTTCCCTATAGTATGCGCACCTGTTCATTTCGATGACAGGTGCGTTTTTGTATAAAAATTGGCTACTTAAATGGGTTTTTATTCGTATAATAATTATATAACCCAATTAAACCTCTTTTTTCACCTGTTGTTCACTTTGCTTTTAACTATCCTTTTGGTATAATTATAGAAAGACTTTGCAGTGCACCATGAGGATTGACACATATGAAAAAAATCGCTGTTATATATCAGGATAGATCCAGCATAGGTCTTGCGCGCTTCGTCGCCACGACCATCGAGGAGGTTTTTAAAGATTATGCTTTTGTCGAGAACTATTTCCTCGATGAGCTGCCGGATAATTTTAAAATCATGGCAGACGCTCACGTACTCAGTGACAACTCTGTTATTACTCCTGCCAAAAATCACCTGGCCAATTTTGACACTCTCACCATACTCACCAGAGATATAAACAGCAACGAGATAAAGGCGCTGGATGAACTCCCGGCCGATACAGATGTGTTGGTTGTCAACGATACTTATCAGACTTCTGTCGAAACCATATATGCCCTTTACAGCCTTAAAGTTTGCCATCTAAACCTTTTTCCCTTTAATCCAGAAGAGGATAATATGACCGTTTATTCCGGCTTCAGCGTTGCTATCACGCAAGGCGAAGCACATCTTGTCCCCCCCTTCATAAGCAATACCATCGATATAGGCCCCCGAGAGGTGAGCGCAAGTACACTTGTGAAGCTTATCGATATTCTTTCCCTCGATACAGATGTAATTCATCGAAACCTCATAAGGCACATAAAGAGCTATTTTGATACCAGCCTCGGTTTCCACGACGCTTACCTGAATAACTATCTTAAAACCACCGTCTTCAACAAATTTATGAACGAGTCAGAGTCTGCCACCATCATAATCAATGATGAATATGATATAATTTTTGTAAATGAAAAGGCTGAAACTGAAATACTGGCTCCTTTTTATGCCGGTAAACCTGACAATGGACACAGACAGAAGTTGTCTTTGAAAAATACGGAGCTATTTTACGCTTTAAGTGATGACTACAGAAATAAAAGTACTGTAATCCGCGGAGAAAAATATTTCATATCAAAAGAACCTATCGCCGTAATGGACGAGATCCTCGGCTATTATATAACTATTCAAAGTGAGCGGGATGTAAGAGACGTAGAGCAGACCGCCCGTAAAAAGTTGTCTGGTGATGGTCTCACAGCCAAATATCATTTCGCAGACATAGTTCACGGGTCAGAAGTTATGGACGTTTGCATATCCACAGCCAAGACCGCCGCCCGCACAGAACACACAATACTCATTACGGGAGAAAGTGGTGTCGGCAAAGAGCTCATTGCTCAATCTATCCATAATTATTCCCGCAGATCAGGCGCACCTTTTGTCGCCATAAACTGCGCTGCTCTTCCTGAGACTCTACTCGAATCAGAACTGTTCGGTTATGAAAGTGGCGCGTTTACCGGCGCCAGGCGCACAGGAAAAATCGGTCTTTTCGAGCAGGCTGCAGGCGGAAGCATATTCCTCGACGAAATAGGAGACATATCTTTCCAGATGCAACTTTCTCTGCTGAGGGTCTTGCAGGAAAAACAGATAATGAGAATAGGCGGGAACTCCATGATATCGGTTGACACCCGGGTCATTGCCGCTACCAACAAAAATCTCTCAGAGGAAGTAAAGAAAGGGAACTTCAGAAAGGATCTCTTCTTCAGACTGAATGTCATCACGGTAAATATTCCGCCTTTGATGCAGAGAAGCGACGATATCCTTCCCCTGATGCTGCACTTTCTTGGAGATAGCTTTAAACGCCTGTCCGATGATGACAAAAATCTCCTGAAGCAGCATCCTTGGCCCGGAAACGTTAGGGAGCTTGAGAGTGTTGCGACTTATTTTGAAACATTCGGAGCTCTTCCTGACTATCTGCACAACGGAGAAAGAGCCGTTTTTGATGCCTCAGACGCTCCAGCCTTTGACAGCGAAAACATCAGGCGCCAGATTCTGGATATCATATCCTCCGGCACTCAGCTTTCACACGGCGTGGGACGCAGCGTACTCTCTGACAGTCTAAAAGAACGAGGAATACACATAGGTGATAAAAACCTTCGCTCGATTCTAAGCGAAATGAACGATAACGGACTCATAACCATAGAACGCGGCAGGATAGGAATGCGTATAACATCAAAGGGCTATCAGACTTTAAAGATTCTCGGATATAACCAGAAGTAAGATACTTAGAAGTGACTTTACCTTCTTTCATTTTACTTTTTAGTATGTTATTATTTATAGTAGTTTTTAATAAAAGAAGGTTATCCTATGAAAGCATTAGACGATATTGACTTCAGAATACTAAAAAAATTAAGTT
Source organism: uncultured Bacillota bacterium (assembly GCA_949292945.1). Taxonomy (GTDB): domain Bacteria; phylum Bacillota; class Clostridia; order Peptostreptococcales; family Anaerovoracaceae; genus Avanaerovorax. Next base: position 60,026 of record CASFAX010000002.1, read on the forward strand.
CCAATGCCAGAACTCCTCTGAAAGAGCTCTCAGCAGATGCATTTCTTACTACGCCGGCGGTGTCGGCCAGGCTTGATAAGCTGGAAAGGGAAGGATATATAAAGGGATACCATGCTGAAATAGATCTCGAAAAGCTGGGATACATCGTTAAGGCATTTATCATGATAACGGTAGAACCGGAAGACAGAGATAAGTTTACAGATTTTGTCAAAAGCGAACCCCACATTATCCAGTGCCATCATATTACCGGCCCTTATTCCATGCTCATGCAGGTCGTATTCACTACCACATCAGCTTTAGATGAATTTCTCGGAAGGCTACAGGTTTTCGGTAAAACCGAGACCCAGGTGGTTTTTTCTACAATTATGGAAAACAGAGGTATGGTGTTATAGGGAAAGCGGGGATGAACCATGTATTCAGGCAGAAGAAGAAATAAATACATATTCGCCAGACGTAAGAAAAGCTACTATGTTGTACGTGGAGTCGGCGTCGGAATCTGCATCATAATTGCTGCGCTTCTGATCATGTTCATATATGTTAATCTGTTCGGCGTAAATTCCAAAGTTCACCTGACCGAAAAACGTCCGACAGCTGAGGTTAACTCTGACGTTATGGCATCTTCTTTTATAGCGTCCATAGATGACGGCGGAAGTGTAAGCAGCGATGTGAAAGTCGATACATCTGCTATCGGGACGACAGAGTGCACGTTAATCGTATCCATAGATGGCAAAGAAAAAGAGTATTATATGGATGTGGAGATTGAGGACACCACGGCTCCAGTGATAGAATGCGGCTCCAGCATCAACGTTTTGGCCGGGAGCAATCCGGATATGACTTCTATTGCAAAAGCAAGTGATAACTCCGGAGAAAATATTGAGCCAAAGCTGTCTGGCGATTATGATACATCCAAAGCAGGGAGTTTCGATCTGAGTTTTTCAGCGTCAGATTCATCCGGAAACGAATCTGAACAGTACTTTACTCTCAATGTAATAGACATATCGGACTATTCGTCAATACCTGAAAGCCTGAAAGACGAGGACGGCAATGTCTCCTTCGTAACGGACAAAGGGTTTAAAGGTAATATAGATAGAAACGGCGTAACCACTGTAGACGGTACCGTGATTGTCAATAACGATATCCAACTTCCGTCTTCCTACGCGCCGGGAATTAACGGAGCTGCTTATAACGCATTTGTTGAACTTCAAAATGCCGCTGCAGCGGATGGTATACGCCTTTATATGGCCTATGGATTCAGAAGCTATGCCGTTCAAAACAGCAGATACGCTACCATGGTAAGAAATTTTGGAGAGGACGCCGTCACCGGATTTTGCGCAGAAGCAGGGTTTTCTGAACATCAGAGCGGTCTCGCATTTGACGTTAACACCGCCAATGACAGCGCTGATCCTGATCTTGCCGGTGAATTTGCAGAAAGTGATGCCGGAAAATGGCTCATCGAAAACTGCTATAAATACGGGTTCATCATCAGATACCCTGACGGTAAGGAATCCGAAACCGGCTTCGCGTACGCTCCTTGGCACGTCCGCTACGTTGGAAAAGAACTGGCGGAAACCCTGTACAACGGCGGAGACTGGATAACTTTGGAAAATTATTACAGACTACCGGCATAGTTTGCAGAATATAGCCTAATGTCACCATTACGGTATGACCGCATCCACATCATAACAGGCGCTATACTGGTGAAAATTTTCATCACACCAGTGTAGCGCCCGTTTTTTATTTGGTATTGATTTTACTCGTGGACCTCTTAAATCTTCTCAATCATCTTATCAACGCGAGCCTTTGCCCTAGCGCTAATATAGAAGAGAAGAATTATAGCAGCAAGATTTCCAACAATTCCAAAAGCAGGAGTCAGATAATCATATGCCCTCGAACTGTTCACAAATACAAACGGAAGAACAGAAAGCACCGCCAAAGCGACCTGTGAAATATAATATGTGATAACCATTTTCGCCGTAATATGTAGTCGTCTTACCATAACTACAACTGCGCAGGCAATCTGTCCTGCGAGGAACACATAAACTGTAGCTGCCAATATCGTATCTCCAGTATGCATCAGTTCTAATCTCCAGAGGTCGTAATCTAAATCCCCGTGACCAAACGGGTAAACCACACTTACCACGAAAAGCAGTGCCGCATATGCAACTGAACCTATAATCAACCATACATCAAAAGCCAAAACCATCCTCGAAACGGTCTTATCATACCCGAAAAAAGCTTTCATTAACAATCCCCCCTTTAGCTACACAGTTACACCTACACTCATTTTAGCATAACTTTACCATTTTGCAATAGTATTACTGCATCGAAATTACTCTCAAGATTTTCCGCAAGATTATGTGCTATGACTATCACCGTTTCGGGATGATCAAGCAGGCATCTGATAACGCTATCTGCATTTACTTTATCGAGAGCTGCTGTAGGTTCGTCCACTATAAGCACCCCTGGCATATCCATCATTGCCCGAAGCAGACATATCCGTGATTTTTCTCCTCCCGATACGCCGCTCACATTTCTGACGACGTTACTGCTATCCAGCTTCAGTCCAAAAGTCTCCATTCTGCTCTTTATTTCATCTTCTTTTTCCGCTATATCCTCCCGGTACAGTGTAACGTTATTCATGACGCTGTCTTTAAAAAGATATGAACTCTGTTCGACATAATTCACCATCCTGCACCGTTCCGCACATCCTATATCACTAACATTAACCCCGTCTATATTGACTTCACCAAAGTCCGGAACCAGTTCTCCTGATAAAATCTTTGCAAGTGTCGTCTTGCCGGATCCGCTTTCACCTTTTACCAGATACTTGCCGCCTGGCATAAATCGAAAAGAAAACCCATTTATTACGGTTTTATCGCTTTCCGGATACCTGTATGTTATATTATCTGCAACAAGAAGCCTACCTACTGCATCCGGATCACACTTCACCGGGCGTGTCTCTCTTCTTTCCGTTTTACTATTTGTCTCAGAAATATTTTCCTCTTTCATAAGTTCTGCATATATCGGCTTACATGAATTAATCTGATTTATGCACGCTACAATCATCCTGATAGGAACCACTGTAGTATTCATCAGTTGCACAACACTCAACACATTTCCTACAGTAATCGTTCCTGACTCCACCAGAATGCCTCCGGCAAATAGAACAGAGATATACATCAGGTTACCTACACCCTCCGAACTCTTCTCCCCGAGATACCGAATAACCAGATTTTTAATCCGCTTAGCCTCAAAATGTTCATTAGCTATCCTGTGCTTTTCTATGTATTTTTCGGCGACATTATATTTCATCAGTTCCAGCCGCCCCGACAGTGTATCAGTGACGAATTCCGTATATTCCGTGCTGCCGTCAGCATATTCAGATGCGGCGGCCTGAACCTTCTTCTTGAAAATTACAGGTACCACAAAAGGAACAGATGAAGTCACGACCGCTACTATAAACATTATCCAGTTTATATATATAATTACAGCACAGGCACATATAAAATTCGCTACGTATAATATTATCATCTGTCTGCTCATGAAAAAGTTATCAAAAAGCAAGTCCACTTTGCTCGTAAAGCTCGCAATATCCGGTTCACGCGCTCTCTCCCATTTGATTTCCATGCTATACACATGATCTTTAAGCTTACCTGCATTCTTTGATGCCTGTTTATACATAGCGCTTCTGGAAAGAATTGAAACCGATATACTGAATATAATCAGTATCACCATTACAATCAATAAATGCACCAGAACATTCAGGTTCCCCATATTTATGGAATCCAGTATCATTCCGAGACAAAGCCCGAAAAGAGCTTCCGATGCGGCTACAGCTATACTGAATATAATTACAACCGTCATTGTCTTTCTCACCTTCTTCCAGATGTAAGTTTTTTACCTTTTTCCTATTTCCTATACTCTCCATCGCAGTATACGCATCTGTAAATGCCGCGTTTCCCGTCTGCGAGCCTGAACAGGTGGTTAAGCTCCTGCTCGGTGGAGGTTATGCACTTCGGGTTGGTGCAGCTTATGTCGTCTCTGATAATCTCCGGGGACTTGTGCGGTTCCGTCTCATGCGACTGTTCAAGGGTTCTTCTTTCACCGCAGCGTTCTGGATTATCTGCTTCCTCATTGCCGCCTCCTGCAATGCCCTCTGAAATGCTTTCTGCAATATTTCCTGTGTTGCTCCCTGCGTCTCCCGCGATGCTTCCCGCGCCCGCTGCGCCTTTCCCCGGTATCAGCTCCAGAAGGTACAGGATGAGCGCCATCCTTATGTGCTTGCCGCATAGAGCCTGATAGAAGTAGCAGGCTCTCGGATCGTCGTCGACTTCTACGGAAATCTCGTTTACCCGCGGGAGAGGGTGGAGGATTATCATATTGCTTTTAGCCGATTTGAGCTTTTCTGTGTCGAGGACGTAGCTGTCTTTCAGTCTCTCGTACTCTTCTGCGCTGTCAAAGCGCTCCTTCTGAATACGGGTCATGTAGAGTATGTCGAGAGCTTCCAGGGAGTCTTCCAGAGTTTCAGTCTCCATCCAGGCTGCGCCGGCGGCGTTCATCCTGTTCTTGACATATTCCGGCATCCTGAGCTCAGGTGGCGAGATGAGGACGAACTTCACGTTTTCGTATCTTAACATGGCGTCCACCAGCGAATGAACGGTTCTGCCGAATTTCAGGTCGCCGCAGAGTCCTATGGTCAGATTGTCCAGCCTGCCTTTCTTTCTCTTGATGGTCAGAAGGTCGGTCAGGGTCTGGGTGGGATGAAAATGACCTCCGTCTCCTGCGTTGATGATTGGAACTACTGTCTTCTGGGCTGCTGCTATAGGTGCGCCTTCCTTGGGGTGGCGCATTGCGATTATGTCGGCGTAGTTTCCCACTATGCGCACTGTATCCCGTACGCTTTCACCCTTTGTGGATGAGCTGGAGCCCGCATCTGAAAATCCCAAGACGCTTCCGCCAAGCTCCAGCATAGCCGCTTCGAAACTCAGTCTTGTCCTGGTGCTGGGCTCAAAAAACAGGGTAGCAAGCTTTTTGTGGGCGCAGGCATCACGGTACTTTTCGGGGTTTACCTCAATGTCGTCTGCCGTAGCTATGAGCTTATCTATCTCTTCCACAGTTAAATCTGTTATGTTTATCAGGTTTCTCATGCTGTACACTATCTTTCTTCCTTCATCCAGCTCTCGTTGGACGGGTTGTCCCTGAACTTCAGGATTCTCTCGATGTCATCTTTTGCGATTCTTCCCGTCTCAGCTGCCACTTCCACCAGAGTATCAAGGTCGCAGAGACTGACGTTTCTGACGTTGTGCTCCGAGAGCCTTTCAAGACCTTTTTTCATTCCGTACGTGAAGATGCTGGCAATTCCCAGGACCTCCGCTCCTGCTTCGCGGAGAGCTTCTACAGTGTCGCAGGCCGACCCTGCGGTAGAAATCAGATCCTCTATTACCACTACCTTCTGTCCCCTTTCAAGTCTTCCTTCTATGCGGTTTGTCCTGCCGTGATCCTTTGCGGAACTTCTCACGTAACCCATAGGCATGTTCAAAATGTGACCGGTGATGGCAGCGTGAGCGATTCCAGCCGTGCTGGTCCCCATGAGAACTTCGCAGTCAGGGTATTCATTTCTTACGGTCTCTGCAAGTCCCTCTTCTATCATGGTTCTGACGGCAGGCGCAGTCAATGTAAGCCTGTTGTCGCAGTATATGGGGCTTTTGATTCCGCTGGCCCAGGTAAAAGGCTCGTCTGGCCTTAAGAATACCGCTTCTATGGAAAGCAGGCCTTCTGCAATTTCTCTCTTCATTTCTATTTCTCCTCTCCGACAAAATCTGCAAGGCACCTTTCGTATGCCACTACAGGATCTTCAGCTTTTGTTATAGGACGGCCCACCACTATATAGTCAGAGCCCAGCTTCTTCGCTCCTTCAGGAGTTGTGATTCTCACCTGGTCGTCCTTTGCGGAATCGGCAAATCTCACGCCCGGAGTCACCGTGACAAAATCGTCGCCACACGCATCGTGAATCATCCCTGACTCCAGCGGCGAGCAGACCACGCCGTCAAGTCCGGCCTTTTTCGCATTCTGCGCGTACTTTATGACCACGTCCTCCAGCTTTCCGGCTATGAGAAGCTCTTCGTTCATCCTCTCCTGGCTGGTGGAGGTGAGCTGGGTTACGGCTATGAGAAGGGGTCCTTCACCGCTTTCGCCTTTAAGTCCGCGCTTTGCCGCCTCCATCATTTCCACAGTTCCCGCCGCATGAACGTTCACCATGTCTATGGAAAGCTTCGACAAAGACTTCATCGCCTTTTCCACAGTGTTCGGAATGTCGTGGAGCTTTAAATCCAGAAAAATCCTGTGTCCGCGATTCTTGATTTCCCTCACGATTTCAGGCCCTTCGGCATAAAACAGCTCCATACCCACTTTGACATACGGCTTCCTGCCTGTAAATTTATCCAGAAATGCGAGAGTATCGGCGCCGGTCGGAAAATCCAGCGCTACTATTACGTCTTTACCCATGTTTCGTTACCTCCTATGCTATTCCTACTATATCCGCAAGTTTTTCTATTCCCAGCCTGTCCATGAGAGCCGAGAGTTCTTCTATTATCTCTTTGCAGGCGTAAGGGTTGACAAGATTGGCTGCCCCCACCTGAACGGCTGAAGCTCCTGCCATCATCATCTCTATTACGTCCTCCGCCTTTGAGACGCCGCCCATTCCTATGACCGGAATATTTACGGCGTGATAGACCTGATTCACCATGCGGACAGCCACCGGAAATATGGCAGGGCCTGAAAATCCGCCCATGCGGTTTGCAATTACCGGCTTCCTCGTCCGTATATCTATCCTCATGCCCAGCATGGTGTTTATGAGGCTGATTCCGTCAGCTCCGGCTTCTTCACAGGCCTGTGCTATGGAAACTATGTCGGTCACGTTAGGGCTGAGCTTGATGTAGACAGGTTTTGTCGTCGCTGCTTTAACAACTCTTGTGATTTCCGCCGCGCTTTCCGGCAAAACCCCGTAGGCCATGCCGCCGTTGTGGACGTTGGGGCAGCTGACGTTTACTTCTATGATGCCAACCTGCTCTTCCTTATCCATGGCGCGGGCGCAGTACTCGTACTCCTCCGGTGAAAATCCGCTTATATTGGCTATGAGGGGCTTATGAAATATTTTCCTCAGTTCCGGAAGTTCCTCCTCACAGACCTTTTCAACTCCCGGATTTTGAAGGCCTACGGAGTTTATGAGCCCCGCCGTGCATTCCGCGATTCGCGGCAAAGGGTTACCGAGGCGGGGCTCTTTTGTGGTTCCCTTAAAGGAGATGGAGCCGAGAATGTTTATATCGTAGATTTCCGCGAACTCTTTGCCGTATCCGAAGGTTCCGCTGGCAGGAATCACCGGGTTATCGAGGGTTATGCCGCTTAATGTCACTCTCAAATCTGCCATTTTATCTCCTCCTTGTAGAATATGGGGCCGTCCTTGCAGACCCTCTTATATCCTGTCACCGTCTCCATGGTGCATCCCATGCAGGCTCCGAATCCGCATGCCATTCTAGCCTCGAAGCTGAACTGGCCGTCAGGAACCAGGTCGTAAACTGCTTTCAGCATGGGTACAGGCCCGCAGGCGAAGGCGTAGTCGTAAGCCTTGTCCTTCATGGCGTCAGTTACAAAGCCTTTAATTCCTGCGCTTCCGTCAACGGTGGTGATGACAGGCTCTATTCCAAGCTTTCTGAAATCGTCTGTCATGATTATCTCATCTGCCGTGTTAAAGCCCAGAATCACTTCAGGCTTTGTCCCGCTTTTCACCATCGCTTTCGCAAGTCCATACATGGGAGGAACTCCTATACCGCCGCCTGTAACCACTGGATTTATAACGCCATCGCCTAATAACGATATATTAAATCCGTTGCCCAGGGGCATTAAAACGTCAAGTTTCGTTCCTTCGGCCATAGCCGCAAGTTCAGCCGTTCCGCCGCCGACTATCCGAAAAACTATGGTAAGGGAATCCTCATTCCAGCTGCTTACGGAAATAGGGCGCCTCAGGTAAAACCCCGGAACTGTGATGTTTATGAACCTGCCCGGTCTTTCTATATCGCCGCACTCGCCTTTGAGCTTCATGGAATATACATCCTTTGTCAGCGGCGTCAGTCCGGCGACTTCCATAATCCTTCTCTCCATGGTTCTCCTCTCTCATAAAAAAACAGGTCCCGCACACCGCTTCTATGCAAAACGGGCAGACCTGCCAAAATCAGCAAATATAAAAGAAAAATAGAAAGGGCGCTGAACCTGTGAGATTGCGAGACGGTGTATATCTGTTTTCCTTCTAAAAGCTCCCATTTTCGGCTCCCTTCGTCGTGCTCTGTTTATTTTTATTCCTTAACATGCTATCACAGGCGCATTGCTTTGTCAATCGAAGGGTAATCCAAAATATGACTGAATGAAAACGCGAAATTTGACTGAATGAAATTGCGAAATATGACTGAATGGAGTATAATAGGCGTATATTGGAGGTGAGAGGCCATATGGACAGAGATAAATATATTCCGCGCATAATAGATAATAAAATCGAAAAGTGTCTGAATACGTTCGGAGCTGTATGCGTGGAAGGCCCTAAGTGGTGCGGCAAAACATGGACGTCTGCATATCACAGCAACAGCGAAATATACATCGGTGACCCGGCGGGAAATTTTCAGAATCGTAATCTTGCAGAAATGTCTCCGGACATTGTTCTTGACGGCGAGCGCCCACGCCTAATCGACGAATGGCAGGAAGTTCCCTCTCTTTGGGATGCCGTGCGCCACAAAGTCGACCAGACCGGCGTCAAGGGACAGTTTATTATGACAGGTTCCGCAACTCCAAACCATAAGGGAATTATGCACAGTGGAACCGGAAGAATCGCCAGAATCAGAATGGCTCCCATGTCGCTCTGGGAGTCCGGTGATTCATGCGGCTGTGTTTCTCTAAAAGAATTATGCAACGGAAAAATCACACCGTCGATGACCGGAGAAGTTGATATAGAAATGCTGGTTTCTTTGATAATACGAGGTGGCTGGCCGGGAAGTCTTGACCTCACGCCTGAGCAGGCCTCTCTTCTTCCGGCGGAATACCTTAGCGCTGTACTGGCAGATGATGTCTATCGGCTTGACGGAATCAAGCGTGACATTCACAAGATGGAGCTGCTGCTCAGATCTCTTGCCCGCAACGAAAGCACCACCGCTTCAGTAAAGACTCTAATCAGAGACATAAGCACAGAAGATGGCGAAGATATCGACAGCAATACTGTTGCCACATATCTTGATATATTCAGGCGCCTTTTCCTGATTGAAAATCAGCCGCCTTTTGCCACTAACATCCGTTCCTCGGTAAGAGTAAAACAGGCTGAAAAGCATCATTTCGTCGATCCTTCTCTTACATGCGCACTACTTAAGGCAACGCCTTCAGGCCTGATCGGCGATCTGGAAACTCTGGGCTTTCTTTTCGAAGCATTATGCGAACGTGATCTCCGTATTTACGCTGAATCGTTTAACGGAAAGATTTACCATTATCAGGATTACAGAAACAGGGAAATTGATGCCGTCATAGAGCTTGAAAACGGGTCATGGTGCGCATTTGAGATAAAGCTGGGCGCCAACCAGATTGATTCTGCGGCGGAAAATCTCCTGTCCCTTCAGCGTGAAATCTCAGATGAAGCCGGCAGCGTACCTCCTTCGGTTTTATGCGTAATATGCGGTCTTTCCAGCGCCGCCTACCAGCGGGCAGACGGCGTTTTCGTCGTTCCGATAACCGCACTGAAAAACTGAGAAGCTACCGGTACCACTTTGCCTGAGCATTCCACAGTTCGGCATATTTTCCATCACTTTCAGCAAGGAGCTCGCTGTGCTTTCCTTGCTGTATGAGCTCTCCCTTATCCATAACGAATATCCTGTCGCACACTTTGCAGGAAGAAAGCCTGTGGGATATGAAAATCACCGTCCTCCCTTCGGTAGTCCTGTATAAATCCGAGTATATATTTTCCTCAGAAATCGGGTCCAGAGCCGCCGTAGGCTCATCCAATATCAGCAGGGGAGCTTTCTTGTAAAGGCCCCTTGCGATTGCGATTTTCTGTCCTTCACCTCCCGAAATTTCCACGCCGATTTCGTCGAAATCCTTATAAAGGTATGTGCCCAGGCCTTCTGTAAATCTTTCATCAAGCCCGGCATCGGACAGCGCATCCTTTACCGCACTTTCATCATAATCGCTGCTTCCGGCAACGTTTTCTCCCACGGTAAGCGCAAAGAGCGAATAATCCTGAAATACTGCTGAAATGAAATCAAGATACTCATCGTATTTAAACTTACGTATCTCCGTCCCGTTTAAAAGTATTTCTCCATCGTATCCTTCATACATACGGCAAAGGAGCTTTATAAGCGTCGATTTTCCGCTTCCGTTGACTCCGACCAGAGCAATTTTCTCACCTGCGCGTATTTCAATGAAAACGTTCTTAAGCGCATATTCTTCCGTTCCCGGGTATCTGTACGAAACGTTTTTCAAAGTCAGCACAAAATCTTCTCCGGTAGCCTGAAATTCAGTGTCTCCGCTGTGCTCCGCCTCCTTTAAATCCATATAGTCAAAATACGCATCCATAGCCTCTCTGTTTCCTTTCAGTTCTCCGATATTTTTAAACATATCAGTGACTGCTTCGCTGAATTTAGCTATGGTATTGATATAAAGGATGATTTCTCCGATTTCAATTATGCCTCCTGCCGCCCGTACAGCTATAAATATATATGCCAGCATCATAACGGCGCCTGCCAGTATGCTGCCGGAAACTCTGTATCTGCTCTCAGATGACACAATCTGATTCATAGTTTCTACAATTCCTCTGCGGCTCTTTTCCAGTTCATCGGTTACCAAACCGCTTTCGTCATACAGACGTATATCTTTTCCGGAATGATACGAAAGCACATATCTGCCTGTATAGAAGAATACTACGCGGTTGAAAACAGCTATCCCGCCCATAACATCGTATACTTTTTTCATGGCTTTTCCGTTCAGCTTCATACTTGCAACAGCGCTCAGAGCTATTGCTGCTGCCACTACAACGGACATCTGCCATGAACATATGAAGCGGCCTATCCCGCCTAAAAAATCTCCTCCGTTTTCGAGAAACAGCTTTGCCGTAAGTGCCGCAGCGGAAATCACAGCCACCCCGTCTCCCACCGTCTGAGGAAGCATATTTATAATTTTCCAAAGCCCGGCTCCATTAAAATTCTGGTACTCCTTTATGGCCTGGTACTTTCGGTGAATTTCCGCCGATTCAACGTCCTCGTACTTAAGGGACATGGTTTTCATGCCCATCTTCATATTATAAAGCTCGTTGAAACAGCTGAGCTTTACTTCGCGGGCGTACTGAATCACTCCAGACAAAATCTGTCCGGCTAAAACAATTCCAACACCTGTAACTGCAAGTTCCACAAGATATGGCGCTTCTTCGCCGTTGTATATTCCCGTTATAATCTTTGATGTGAAGAAAACTCCGACAAAAGGCAGCACGGCGTCGATTACTGCGGAGGAAAAAAGAAGAAATATAAGATGTGGCTGTATAGAATTTATCTCGCGTATTCCTCTCATAAGCTGTTTCATATACGTTCACCCTCAGAAATCGTTTCTTCTTCCCCTGCAGTATTTTCTTCTCTGTATCGCCTACTCTGTATCTCGAACAGCCCAGCATACTTTCCGTTCATCTTCATAAGTTCCTCATGGGTTCCCTGCTCAATAATTTCGCCGTTTTCAAGATACATAATCCGGTCGCAGAACATGGTGCTTGCAAGCCTGTGGGAAATAAAAACCGATGTTCGGTTTTCAGCCATTCTGCTGTATTCCTCATAGACTTTACCTTCCGCGACGGGGTCGAGAGCCGCCGTAGGCTCATCCAGAATAAGTATGCTTCCACCTTTATACATAGCTCTCGCCAACGCCAGCTTCTGCTCTTCCCCTCCTGAAAGGTCTACAGAGTCGTCATATATTGACTTCATAAGCTTGGTTTCACCTTTTGCAGGAAGTGAATCAACCTTATCGTAAAGCCCCACGGTTCTAAGCACTTCATCGATTTTCTTCTTCTCTGTTTCATCGCATTCCTTCAAAGCGACGTTTTCATATACAGATACAGGCAGCAGCCATATATCCTGGAATACCGCCGATATGGCTTTAAACAGTTCGTCCCGTTTAATTTTCTGAATGTCCGTACCGCCGATACTTATAACTCCTGCATCCGGTTTGTAAAGGCCGCACATAAGCTTAACCATGGTGGTTTTACCGGCTCCATTAAGCCCTACCAGAGCTACTTTCTCACCATTTCTGATTTTGAATGACAAGTCGTGATATATCTCTTTATTTTCCTCTCCATTGCGATATGAAAACTTCACGTGACTGAATTCTATGTCAAAGCTTTCCGGCACTTCTTCGCCGCTCACAGCCCGCTCGCTATCCGGCATCTCCACAAAATCCCTGAATTCCGCAACGGAAAGGGAAGTGGCCTGAATCTCGGCATATTGACGCATTATCTGCTCGATCCACATGGAGTAGGTGGCCACCATTCCGAAATAAAACACAAAATCCGCCACGGATATATCGCCGCAGGAAACCTTGTATATGAGATAGATGTATGCCCCTCCGTCCCTTATAAACGTCACAGCAGCCTTTGCGATGTTAACCAGAAACTGCCGCTTTTCTATCTTCCTGTACCACTCACTTCCATCCGCCAGCGCCCTGTTAAACGCTCCTGAAAGCATGTCTCTGAGCTTGAAAAGCGATACGTCCTTCATGACGGTATAATCGGAAGCAGTGTTTCGTACATACTCCATCCGGCGCTGAAACTTAACCCATTCCGGCCTGTGAGCGTAATGCCAGTCGTTGAATTTCTTCTGCATAAAGCATGAAACCACGGAAAGCGCAAACAGAGTAGCCACAATTCCTGCGCCAAGCTTCATCATTATCGATGAATAAGCTATTACTCCCGCAGCTCCTGCGATGATTTCAGTTACCTGAAAAAACACCTCGCGGGCGTAGCTGTCGCCGGGATACGTTGCCTCCATGGCTCTCTGAAGCTTGTCCCTTCCCACACCGCTCTCTATATTTTCGTAATCCGTTTTTACAGCCTTTTCCGCAACACGATTCATTATTCCAATCTTCACAGCAATGGTTCGATATGTCTGCTTTATTTCCATGTACAGATTCGTCGAATTGAGAAACAGAAGCAAGGCGCTAACGCCTGCGGCAAACAAAATCAGCCAGCTATATTCGATTTTGTCTGAAACGAGCTCCACCAGCTCTCTGGAAAACCAGACTGTAATGAGGGGGATAATAACAGTTATGGGAATGCTGAAAATACATAGCCATATGACACCTTTATCTATTTCGGATGTCAGTTTTAGGATGTACTTAATGTTGGATGAAATGGACTTTTTCTCTTTCATGTCTGCCCCTGAAACAATCACGTGATATTTTGCAAAAATTCTGTCGTCATCTTCATTATACCCCCCCACATGGGATTTGCAAGATATATTAGAAACACATGGCAACACGGCTAGGCTCACCCTTTTCCACTCTCCACCTTTCCCCAGTTGAATCTGTAAATTTTCCCTGCACTGTGCTATACTTTAGTTTATAGAAGTTATCGGAGAAACCGGAGAAAACACCATGGAAAATTTCTCATATAAAGATCACGAATTGTATAAAATCATAACGGACGTTATGCATGAGCAGCTTTTTCTCAAGAAGCTCGGAATGTCCCCCGGGGACATGGATAATATTATAGGTATCATTTCCGCCGAAGACCTGGTAAGGACGCTTGAAGAGGACAGGGATTCGAGGGGACGGTTCATCTCTCAAAAAGTTCTGACTGCCATAGACCCTTATCTTCGCACCTTCGGAAATGCTCCGGTCGGAGGATGGGCCGAAAATGCATACGAATACATACTCGATCAGCTGTTTCCGGGCAGAATCCCTTCGGGGCCTTCAAATTCCGCCCAGATTGCCGGGGGACGGCTTTTCATGCTGCAATTCTTGAAGGCCGTGCACAGATATGAACGGGCTGTTCTTCCCTTTGACCCTACGGTAGACTTTGCTCTTCTTACTGATAGGGAAGTATCCGAGGGTGGTTTTACCGAAGAATACCTTCAGCTTCTAAGGCTTTCCGATGCCGGGTATCTCTATGAGTTTATGAGACTCGGTACGGAACTCACACCGTTTAACACGCTGGGCCATATAGCCGGAGTTCACTACGTCGCCATGACTCTCGCTTATCAGCTCTATGACCTTAATGTGCCAGTTGATCTGGCGCTGGTTTCAGGCGCCGCCGCAGGCCATGACATCGGCAAGTACGGATGCAGGAAGAGCGAAGAAAAGCGCGTGCCTTATCTTCACTACTACTATACGGATATTTGCTTTAACCGCTTTCACATGCCTACCATAGGCCACATAGCCGCTAATCATTCCACCTGGGATCTTGAGCTTGATAATCTGTCGGCAGAATCCCTTCTGCTGATATACGCCGATTTTCGCGTAAGGAGCAGCCGTGACTGCGACGGAAGAGAAACCGTCCATTTCTATTCCCTCGATGAAGCTTTCAATATCATACTTAATAAGCTGGATAACGTAGATGCCGCCAAACAGCACCGGTACAGAAGGGTTTACAACAAGCTTAAAGATTTTGAGGATTACATGATAAATCTCGGAGCTGATGTAAAGCTCCCCGATACGCCGGCGCCTGTTCCCGAACATCCTTCTCCTGCTCCGGCGAAGGATTATGCCCTTCTCACCAAGAACCAGGCCGTTAAAGAGCTTAAGTATCTTTCAATCGCCCACAACATAACTCTCATGAACCGCTTTTACAATCAGGAGGATTTTGCAGGCCTGCTGGAGACCGCACGGAGCGAAAAACAGTGGAGAAATCTCAGGACGTACATCTCTATCCTGGGTGAATACTCTACCTATATGACCGAAAGACAGAAGCTGATGACCATCAGGTTTCTCACCGAGCTTCTGGTCAACAGGGAAAGCGATATAAGAAATCAGGCAGGCGCCATAATCGGCCAGATTATAGCCCACTTTAATGAAGAATACACCAAAGAGCTTCCGGAGGGTGTGGAGCCTCCAAAAAAGGAAATTACCGGACAAAGTCTGTGGCGGAACATTCTCCGCAGCCTCATGCTTCCCGATTACAAGCTTACAGGTCAGCATGTAAAATGGCTGGAAAACAGCCTTAAAAGCATAGTATCCGGTATACTGGAAAATTCCCCGGCAAAAAACCGCAGTTCCTACATAGAAGACCTTCTCTTCTGGTGTGAATGCAAAGACCTTACGGAACAGAATATGGAAGCTCTCCTTCAGGCTGTAATGAAAATAAAGCCGGAGGACTGTTCCGAAGAGCAGAAGGCGCGGTTTACATCTTTCGCCGAAAAAGCCATGGAATATGACAATCCAGGAATCAAAGTCGCCGCAGTAAGCGCCCTTTATCATTTCACGGAATCCCACTCTCAGGCAGGCTATATCCGTGAGCTTAAATGCTGTCTCGGATATAACCCGGAAAATCCTCTCAGCCGCAGCGAGCTTTCGGAAATGTACCTTAACAACCTGAAAGCGGGAACTCCGTGGCCCGTAAAAGTTGCAAATATCCGCCTCATGCTTGATACTCTCGGGGAAAAAGACCATGAAGAGCAGGTGCTTCACGTTGCCACCCATCTTGGAAATCTCATCAAAGTCAGCGAAACGGTGGTGGTACGCCTCAGCGCAGGAGACGCACTGGTATCCATCATCGACAGAATGCCTCTATCTCAGAGAAACGAAATAGCCGTAGAGCTGGGCAAAGGCCTTGAAATAGGCGATTACCAGTTCTCCAAATACATTCCGGATTTTCTGGGAGTTATAATGCTTCACCTTCCGCCTATGGAACTGGATGAACTTATTTCCGATCTGGAAAAGCTTCTGAATTCAAACAACAGCCAGGTGGCATCGGCAGTACTTCACACCTTAGGCGTAGTAATCGAAAATTATGGCATATATGAAAATCTCTTCCCTGACAAGGAACCTCATGATGGGCGTCTTGCCAGAAAGAATAAGCTTTTGGGACTTATGGCAAAGGGCTTTGCCAACTACACGGACACCATAAGTCAGGAAGCCTTCTGGGCCATAGGAGTGAACATATTCGGATCCTCCAGGCTGACCTTAAAGGAAAAATACGACATATTCTGCAAGTGCGGGAAGAAAATACTCGTTCTTCAGGAAAACCGCCGTGAATCCGATCTTAACTTCTACAACAGCGCTGCCGTGCTTAAGCACATATATCGGTTTATCTGCGATTACGAGCTTGACGAAGGGCCTTTTGACATTCCGGAAATACAGAAAGTAGCGTTTTTCCCGGGAACTTTTGATCCGTTCAGCCTGAGTCATAAAGCCATAGCGAGGGAAATAAGAGATATGGGCTGCGAGGTTTATCTGGCTCTCGATGAATTCAGCTGGTCAAAGAAAACCCAGCCACGGCTTCAGCGCCGAAAGATAATGAGCATGTCCGTATCCGACGAAGACGACATGTACATATTCCCTGACGATATTCCCGTCAATATAGCCAATCCTAAAGATCTAAGGAGACTGCGGGACATTTTTCAGGGTAGAGATCTATACTTTGTAGCCGGAAGCGATGTAATAGAAAACTCGTCGTGCTACAGAAAACCGCCGGAAGAAGATTCCATACACTCCATGAATCACATTGTATTCAGAAGAAGTTCCGACGAGCGGAAAGATTCTTCTGCCGGCGAAAAGCCATACCCTATAAGAGGCAGCGTGGTAAGGCTCAAACTGGACGAGTATTTTGAGGACATAAGCTCAACCCGGATAAGGGAAAATATCGACTCGGATCGTGACATATCCAACCTTATAGATCCGGTGGCACAGAGCTATATCTTTGAGAACAGTCTCTATATGAGAGAGCCGGCATATAAACACGTGCTCCAGTCCCGCGACATGGAGCTTACCGGGTTTTCCGCCGCATACCCGGAAATCCTAAACGACATGGAAGATGAGCTTAAAAGCACGGGCTACGACATGGAAGTCCTCAGGGAGTATTTCAGCAGGGACGGCGTCAGGATGGTCGCCATACGCGATAGCCGCATGGATGGAAAAACCGTAGCGGTAGCCGCAGTAAACTACATAGACAGTATCGACCTTCTCTCCGTCTTCAGGGATCAGGATATCGCCGCTTATATAAGAAGCAGGGCGGCAGGTTCCATAGCGGTCATCGGCGGCATCTTCTTTTCCGGCAGAAGCTCCATTACCGATCTGGGACAGACGGTACTTGTGGAGCTCATTTCGGAGCTGCTGGCTCACGACTTTACCTATATAGTATATCATCCGTGCCACGAGGCCGGTCTTTGCGGTGAAACGCTGGAAGTTGTGGCAAAACAGGGCTTTGTCAACATAGCTCCTGAAAATTCTGCCCCTATATTCGCCGTAGATGCCAGATCTCCGGTCATCATATTCAAGAACGTGGACACCATTATAAAGCATCCTCTGAATAAAAACGAGGCAGTGCTTTACGCAGTGGAATCGGCTCACGACAGGCTTCTTTCCATCCTTAGGCGCATATATCCGGGAGAGCTTGTGATATCCTACAATGCCGGAATAATGTATCACAAGATAATACACCTGCTGGCAGAAATAAATTCCGTCTCCCCTGTACCTTACAAAAAGAAATCCTACGGGAAATATATGGCTGTTCCTTTTGGCAAGCTTCTGGAAGGTTCCGCGGTTCCAAACACCGTGACGAAGTCTCTTCACACCGAGAAGTATTTTAACCGGGATATAACCGGTTTTACCATAGAGGAGTCCAGCTATTACTCTACCATAGAGAATCAGATAAAGGTCATAAAGTCCTTTGATAGACCTGTAATCCTGGTAGACGACCTTGTCCACAAGGGATACCGCATGAACGAGATTGACCCTATCCTGAAGAAGAATAACGTTCAGGTAGTCAGCACGGTCGTGGGAGTCCAGACGGGCAGAGGAAGGGATCTGATGACCATCAAGAACAGAACCGTGGAAAGCGCCTATTTCCTGCCTAATCTCAAGTGCTGGATAGACGAAAGCGACATGTATCCTTACATAGGCGGCGACAGCATCAAGGATGCTGGAACTTCCGTTTCGGATTTAGATGCGGTTGCATCCCTGAATCTCCTGCTTCCTTTCGCCGTTCCTACATTCCTTGGCAGAATTTCACGGGAAAATCTCTACGACTTCTCTATGACGTGCCTGGAAAACGCAGAGTACATTCTCAAAACCCTGGAAGAAGAATATCAGAGCGTATTTGAGAGGAAGCTCACTTTGAAGCGGCTGGGAGAGGTCATTCAGGATCCTAAGAATCCCGACATATTCGCCCACGTCCAGCTGGATGAGAACATGGCTCCTTCAGCTTATGTGGAGATGAACATAGAAAAACTTAAACGAATAAGGAAGATGTTTAAATGAGCAGATACATAACCGAACTGTGTCCCGGCATGGAACCTCTGATTCTTCCACGGGATATTACTGGTGAGAAGAAAAAAAACGTAAATCTGGTAGCCCTGGGTGACGTAGGAGCGACTCTCCTCACAGGGCTCTGCCTTCTCGGCGCAGATGTCATAGATAACATCGGAATCTTCGATATGAACAAAGACGTTATAAGACGCTATGAAATGGAAATGGGGCAGGTGGGCTGGCCATTCGGCTCACGCACCGTCCCTGCCGTAAACGGCATAGAAGAAGCCGACCTTTTCGACTGCGACATGCTCGTATTCTGTGCCAGCAAAGCCGTCCCTCCCATCGGCGCTTCAGGGGATGTACGTATGGCTCAGTTTCAGGCCAACCGCGAAATCGTCGCTCACTACGGCCGTCTGGCAAAAGCTGCAAATTTTAAAGGGATATTCGCCGTGGTGTCAGACCCTGTGGATCCTCTCTGCAAGGAATTTCTTTTAACGTCCGGACTTTCTCCCGCTCAGGTGAGAGGTTACGGCCTGGGCGTCATGAACAAACGGGCGGAATATTTTGCCCGAAAAGACCCCGATTTTTTCAGATACCTTTCTGAAGGACGAGCCTACGGACCTCACGGGCAGGATCTCGTCATAGCAAATAGCGTTGTAAATTACGATGACAGCCTTTCACGCCGCCTTACAGACCTTACTATAAACGCAAACCTTGAGGTAAGGGAGCTGGGTTTTAAGCCTTATATCGCTCCCGCCATTTCTTCCGGAGCAATACCCCTTCTCCTTACTCTCACCGGCGACTGGAACTACAGCTCGGTCTACCTGGGAAAAGGGCCAGAGGGAGCTTTCCTTGGAATTAAAAACCGCATAAAGAAAGGCGCCGTTGAAATCGAGAACCTGCCTTTGCCGGAAAAACTGTACGGCCGCATATTAAAGGCGTACCGTAATCTCTGTCTTATAAACTGATTTTGTTATGTTTCCCTTTCTGTTTTAATCTGTATTGGAGGAATTGTCATGAAAAGATATGTAGCGGATTTTATTTCAGACAGTGACAAGGATTCCAGAATCCGAAGTGTGCTGGAACCTATCTTAGCTGAATACGGCGGTTCCGGCTTTTCTCTACTCCGGGGATGCGATGAATTCATGAGAGCTGCCGAAAACGGAGATCTCGCAGGTTCATCTGTAATCCTGGCCGCAGACATAGGTGAAGGAGGCGTAAGCTTTCCGGCCCTTAAGCTCATAGATTTCATCTGGCAGCACCGCAGATCTGACATGCTGAAAGGTTCCGTATGGGGACTCATCATCGACGGAAAGGAAGATTTCTTCACTAAAGATCTGGGAAGGAGACTGGCTTTTACCATAAATGCTGCCGGTGGAACTTTCCCCGGAAAACCTCTTGTGGAGGCTACAGGAAGCCTGAAGAATTTTAAAACCATAGCCGGTGTGTGGAACGTGAGCCTTATGGATGCCTACGGCAAAAGCTGCCGCCTGCTTATAGACAAAGTCTGCAATTTCAAATTTCCTAAATCCAGCCATCCTTCAATTCTTGCCATTCACGCCAGCAATATGAAAACATCCAACAGCCTGGCTCTCTGGAATATGACGGAATCCCTAATCCGGGACAAATCTGATACGGAACTCATATCCATAAGAAACGGCCAGCTGTGGGACTGCAGGGGCTGCAAATACGAAGACTGCCTTCACTTCGGAGAAAGAGGCGACTGCTTCTACGGCGGAGTCATGGTGGAAAAGGTGTACCCCGCTATATTAAAAAGCGATGTGCTGGTACTTATCTGCCCTAATTATAACGATTCGGTAAGTGCCAACATCATGGCTTTTATTAACAGGCTCACGGCACTGTTCAGGGCGAAGGATTTCAGCCGAAAGAAGATATACGCCGTTATCGTATCCGGATACAGCGGAGGAGATCTGGTGGCCCAGCAGATAATCGGAGCCATAAACATGAACAAGAATCTCATCCTTCCGCCGAGATTCACCCTTATGGCTACGGCCAACAACCCCGGTGAAGCCGAAACTATTCCGGGCATAGAAGAGCAGGTTGCAGACTTTGCAGAGAGAATAATTGGCGCATAAAATTTTCGACTCCCGGAAAACTCCCGGGAGTCGAAAGGTAGAAGGATAATATTTATTTAGCTTTAAGGCTATTAGAATGGACCATAGTTGATTGCGTTTGCAATAGCTATGAGGATGTATGCTGAAACGATCATGGTTCCGAAGATCTTCCAGGACATCTTCAGCCAGTCACCGTAGTTCAGTCCGCAGAGGGAACATGTGATAAGTCCGCCGCCTGGCCAGAACATGTTGGTGATTCCGTCGCCCAGCTGGTAGGTAAGTACCATAACCTGCTGATTTATTCCCAGCATCTTTCCGAGAGGGCTCATGATAGGCATCATCATGAGAGCTTTTCCGGAACCGGATACTACGAAGAAGTTGAATGCGGTTACGAATACGAACAGGATGAGCAGCGTGATGAGCGGGCTCTTTCCTTCCAGTGAGTTACCCAGTGCATATACTACGGTATCCATAATCTTTCCCTGCTTCAGGAGAACCATTACAGACTGTGCAAGACCGATAGCAAATGCTGCAGTCAGTACCTGGGATGCGCCCTGTACGAATACCTGGCAGAACTGATTAGGGTTAATCTGGTATATAATCGAAATCGCTATGGCGTATACTACGTAGTAAGCTGCGAACTGTGCAAGACCGAATCCAAGTTCCAGACATCCGTAAGCAAGCCATATACAGAGGATTACGAAGAGGGCAAGAGCGAGAACTTCTTTCCATGTGAACTTGGCTTTATCTCCTGCTTCTCCTGACTCTTCCTTTCTCTTAAGCTCTGCAAGCTGAGCCTGATACTCTTCTGCAACGTAGCTCTTTGAAGGGTCCTTCTTTATTCTGCGGATGTAGAGCATGAGGCCTACGAATCCGATAGTTGCAAGTACGAGGAATACGACGAATCTGTATCCGATACCGGAGAAGATAGGAAGTCCTACCATTTCCTGAGAAATACCGGTGGTGAACATGTTTACCATGCCGCATGCAAAACCTGCTGTTGCTGCGAACATGATGGTTCCGCCTGCTACCAGTCTGTCATATCCCAGAGCCATTACCAGTGAAGTTACGATAGGGAAGAACGGATATACACCTTCGCCTGCGCCGAGGATGTTCATTCCTGCAAAGTACAGATAGAATATTATAATAGCGATGATGTTCTTTCCCTTGGTTACTTCTGAAAGCTTTGTGATTCCCTGTGCAAGAGCTCCGGTGTGGTTAAGAATACCAAGGCTTCCAGAGCAGAGAAGCAGCGAACCCATGATGGTTGCACCGTTTACAAAGCCGTTGTAAAGAGCTGAGAAGAAATCCTGAAAGCTGATAGGGTCTTCATTCTCTATGTAAGAGAACTCGTCCGGATTGATTGCTCCCGATTCGTCGGTTGCGAACTGTCCGTTAGGCACTATATAGGAAAGTATAGTGACCAGGATCATGATAATGAACATTATCACGAAAACGTGAGGCATCTGAAAGCCTTTCTTTTTCTTTTCTAATGTTTCTCCCATTTTGATTCTGGCGCGTACTTTAAACGCGCGTCCTCCTTTTTCCTTTTTCCGTTTTAACTTTTGTTCGTTCTGTCTCTGTTACTCCCAACAAATCCCCTGACTGGTTCCCTCGGTCTTGAGCACCGGTAACGTAAATGATTTAGCATTACGCCTCCTAATAGTAGCATATTCCGTGCCAAATATTCGCTAAAATCCGTTATTGTTGAAATTCCAAGGTTTTACGCTTACTAACAATATTTAATTCTCAGAAAACGGCTCATTTTTGTAAATTTTACTTTACAAAATCGTAAATTTTTGTTTACTTATATAAATATTCTTTGGCTTGCTGCAACTTTTGGCCCGTGATATAATCGACTAAAATAAATCTCTTTTACCTGAGTTCTCGGTCTTGAGCACACCGGAAGTAAGCGGCAATCCGCCGCGTGAATTTAGGAAGGAGATATGATAACATGACAATTTTAGAATCTGCTCTGGCAATTGAGGACCAGATTAAAGAGTACAGACATCACATTCACAGAAACCCTGAGGTCGGATTTTACCTGCCTAAAACCGCTGCATACGTACAGGAAAAGCTGGCGGAGATGGGTATTGAATCCGAAATCTGCGGAGGTCCTATAGATGATGCGTTCAGGCAGAAGTTCATAGCAGCAGGCTTTCCTGACATGGCTGAATCTACAGGCGTAGTTGCAACCATAGGTCACGGTGAGCCTTGTATTATGTTGAGAGCCGATATGGACGCGCTTCCTATGACTGAAGCCGAGGGCCTTGTAGATTTCAGATCCGAGGTTCCGGGAGTTGCTCACATGTGCGGACACGACGCTCACACGGCTATGCTCCTCGGCGCAGCAAAGCTTCTGAAGGACAGAGAAAGCGAACTTAAAGGAACGGTTAAACTCATGTTCCAGACAGGTGAGGAATGCGGATGCGGATCCCGCCTCATGATAGATCACGGCCTCATGGAAAATCCTCACGTAGATGCAGCCTTTGCAATCCACGTTATGGCCGACCAGGAAGTAGGAACCCTTGGATTTACCCCGGGAATCACTTCCGCAGCTATGGATACGTTCATGGTTAAGATAAAGGGAAAAGGCGGCCATTCATCCACACCGCACCTCTGCATCGACCCACTCATGATCGCAAACCAGCTCTACACCACCCTGAACCTCCTTCCGGGAAGAGAAATCGACCCGAGAGAGACTGTAGCCCTCACTTCCGGAAAGGCCGGAGGCGGTACTGCTGTAAACATCATTCCTGACACGGCAGACGTGCTGGTGGCTGCAAGAACCTTCAACAGAGACGTAACCCACCACATGGTAGAGAGAATTCCTGAAATCGTAGATCACACCGTTAAGATGTGGCGCGGCGACTACGAGATGCTCGACTTCCACACTCCATCCACATACAACGACGAAACCCTCTGCGAAGAGCTGAAGCCTTACCTGGATGAAGTAATGGGAGAAGGTAAAGTCTACAACGCTCCTTGCATGGCGGGAACCGAGGACTTCGGATACGTAGGCGATGTCGTTCCTTCCGTATTTGCTACCTTAGGCGTAGGCGGAAAGGGCGCAGCTCCTATGCACAATCCTGGCATGTTCATAAACGAATCCATGCTTCCTTACGGTTCGGCTCTTCACGCAAACGTAGCTATAAATTGGCTTGAAAACCACAGCAAATAAATTTTAGAAAGAGAGTGTTTGACATGAAAAAGTATGACGTACTCTATGTAAACGGAAAAGTATTCACTTCCGACAAAGAAAATCTCTACGCTGAGAGCTTTGCCGTAAAGGACGGAAAGATCGCATGGGTAGGCAGCGATGCCGAGGCTCCGAAAGACGATGCGGAAAAGACAGTAGATCTGGGCGGACGCAGAGTTCTCCCTGGCTTTGTAGACAGCCACATGCACGCAATCATGCTTGCTGACTGCTGCCGTCAGATTTCAGCCCTTCCTCCTGCAGTACATTCCATTGAAGAGCTGGTGGAGGAGATTAAGAAGGTAAGAGCACAGCAAGAAGCCGGACAGTGGATCTTCGGATGGGGATATGACGAAGGAAAGCTGGCTGAGCACAGAGCTCCTAACAGATACGACCTGGACAAAGGCGCATCCGACGCTCCTGTAAGAGTAAACAGAACCTGCGGACACATCTGCTCCGTTAACAGCAAGGCCCTCGAAATGGCAGGGGTAACGAAGGATACTCCTGACCCTGAAGGCGGCAAAATCGGAAGAGATGAAAACGGCGAGCCTGACGGTATTCTTTACGAAAACGCCAGAAACCTTCTGGACGGCATCATGAAGACAAAGACTGAGGATGACATGGTCGACGACCTTATGGCTCTCGACGAAATCCTCCTGTCCCAGGGTGTTACCACCGGAGCCGACATGGGCGAATTCGGCGGCGTAGACTTCAAGAGCGTTTACGGCAAGGCTATCGACAAGGGATTCCACATCAGAGTTGCTGCATATCCTATGTGGGATGAGGTTAAAAACGACGAGACCTTCACCATTACGGAAGAAGATCAGAACCCTGACAACCAGTTCAGAATGGCAGGCGTAAAGCTCATCGGAGACGGAAGCGTGTCCGGAAGAACTGCATGGTGCGACGTTCCTTACCTCGACAGAGAAGATCCTACCAAGCTCAGCGACGAATACGGAATTCCTGTATGCACCCCTGAAGATATCGAAAGCGCAAAGGCATTCTGCAAGAAGAATCACTGCCAGCTTTCATACCATGCAATGGGCGCAAGAACCATAGACAGAGCAGTAGGAGCTGGCTACGGCGAAACTCCTTGGCTGAAAGATTCATTTAAGAAAACTCCTTATCTGAGAATAGAACACGTTGCAATGCCTACAGCCGACGCCATCAAGAAAGCTGCAGAAGCAGGCATCGCGTTCGTAACTCAGCCTATATTCCTCTATGCTGAAATCGAAAGCTACCTGGTAAATATGGGACTTGAGAGAACTCAGAAAAACTATCCTATAAAGGACTTCATCGAGTCCGGCGTTCAGTTCGCATTCAGCACCGACGCTCCTGCGACTGCATGGGCTACGCCTTCTGAACCGTTTGCGTGCATTAAGGGCGCAGTTACCAGAAAGGCATACGACGGAACGGACTGCGGTCAGGAACACAAGGTAGACATCGAAACCGCCATCATTCTCTACACCGCTGAATCCGCTCCTATGCTGGGATTCGAGAAGGTCGGAATGCTCAAGGACGGTTTCGCAGCAGACTTTGTCGTTCTCGACAAGGACGTTCTGAACATCCCTGCAGACGACATAGACACTGTTACCGTAGAGGAAACCTACGTAGCAGGAGAGTGCGTATACAAGAAGTAATCGACTGATTTAATCTCATATCAACCTTTCTAAAAAATGCGAGACCCCGAAGACGTTTCAATCTTCGGGGTCTTTGCATATGAAAAAACTCTTTTGCCTTACGCTTCATCCCGCTTTATTACGCGGTCTTTGCCCTAGAAGGACTCCAGGGTAAGCTCGCCCTTGTGAACGGAAAGGTCGTACTTGTGAAGCTTCTGGTTCAGGCTTTGCCGGCTTATTCCAAGGGATTCCGCCGCCGCGGCAAGGGTCTTGTTATCCTCAACGGCCCTTATAATCATGGCCTTTTCGTAGGCATCAAGCCTGTCTTTCAGATTTCCCGTAAAGCTCAGAACCTGCTCGCCGTAAGGGCTTTCAGCCGTGAGGGTGTCCACCTCTATATCGGACAGCATGTATGCCGGAAGGTCGCCTATTCCTATGATCGTGGAATCGCAGAGATTGAATGCGCCTTCTATGACGTTTTTCAGCTCTCTCACGTTGCCGGGCCAGAAATAGGTCTGGAATATCTTCATTACGTCGTGGGAAACTCCGATTATGTTCTTATCCATCTCCGACTTGTATTCGTCCACAAAGTATTTTGTCAGAAGTCCTATGTCGCTTCCTCTATCCCTTAAAGGCGGTATGTTAAGGGTTACGCTGCCCAGGCGGTAGAACAGGTCGGCCCTGAGAATGCCGTCTTTGATGCAGGCAAGAGGAGGCCTGTTTATGGCCGCTATGATTCGCACGTCCACATCCCTTGACTCGGCGCTTCCTATTCTCGTCACCTTTTTTTCCTCCAGAACCCGGAGAAGCTTTGCCTGAAGGCCCATGTCCATGGAATTTATCTCGTCCAGGAACACCGTACCTCCGTCAGCCGCCTCGAATATGCCAGCGTGATTTTCCGCTCCCGTATAGCTGCCTTTGACAGTTCCGAAGAAGATGCTCTCAAGGAGCGTCGCCGGGATTGCCGCGCAGTTCTGGGTTATGAACGGCTTGCTCTTTCTGGCGCTTCCCGAGTGAACGGACTGGGCGACCATTTCCTTTCCCGTGCCGGTTTCGCCGTATATGAGAAGGGATGACGACGTCTTCGACACCCGCTGTATCTGCTGGCGCAGGGTCTGTATAGGCTCGCTCCTTCCTATTATGTCCACGACGTTGTAAAGGTCTTTAGGAGTCTGAGACTTGCTGTGGGTTATGTTCAGGGACGTCAGAGTTTTCGTCCTCGACGGCGAATGGGTTATGCACACGGCGCCTATGACTTTTCCGTCTTCCCTTACCGGAAACGTGTCGTCTATTACTTTAAAGGACTTTCCCTGAGCCGTCGTAAGGGTGCTTTCGTAGGCCAGAGTTTCCTCGCCCGTTCTGAGAGCTTTCACTATGGTACTTTCCTCAGGATTCATGGTAGGGTAGACGGTGAACAGGTTCTTTCCGATGGCATCCTTTTCCGCAAAAGGCGTAAGCCCTTCGTTGAACTTGTGCATGTAGACTATGCTGGCATCTGCGTCCACTACCAGTATGCCGTCCACGTAGTTTTCCATGTTTGTTATTATGTTCAAATAATTTTCTAACATAATCGGTATCTCCGTGGTATAATAACTTTTCGAGGTGATAAAAATGAATGATTCTTTAAAATATAAGCTTGTAATATTCGACCTTGACGGTACCCTTTTAAATACCCTGGACGATTTATATAACAGCGTGGCTTTCGCCCTTTCCGAAAACGGCCTTGCGCCAAGGACAAAGGCTGAAGTCAGGCAGTTTCTCGGTAACGGCATGAAAAACCTGATTCACAGATCCGTTCCGGAGGGCACAGATCCTGAAACGGAGCTTGCAACATATAAGTCGTTTCGGGCTCACTACAAGGTTCACTGCACGGACCTTACCGCCCCTTATCCCGGCATACCGGAAGCTCTTTCACGCATAAGGGAGGCCGGAATTCACATCGCCGTCCTGTCAAACAAAGCTGACCCGGAGGCCGTAAGGCTCTGCAACCTCTACGTTCCCGGCCTTTTCGACTCGGCAGCAGGGGAAAGGGAGGGCGTTCCGAGAAAGCCTTCTCCAGAGGGAGTGCTCACTTTGATGAAAGGCGCAAACGCTGCTCCCGGTGAAACCCTCTACGTGGGGGACTCCGAAGTGGATATAGAAACCGCAAGGAATGCCGGCGTTTCCTGTCTCTCCGTAAACTGGGGATTCAGGGACACTGACCAGCTCATCGCTTCCGGCGCCACCAAAGTCGTAAGCACCGCAGCTGAAATGGCAGACGCCACATTACTTCCATAATACGTCAGGATAGAGACCCTTGTCCTTCATGGCCTGAAGGGCGTCTACCACTGTCTGCTTATCCTCTTTGTACGTAACGCCGTACCATCTATCCCGGGAACGAAGAACTCTGACCCGGGCTTTTTCTTCCTTTAACAGCGTGTCTACGACGCCGGGCAGGAAATATTCACCCTTTAACGGGTTGGTTTTCAGAGCTTCGTCCAGGAATTCCGGAAACCTTTTCACCATCTCCGCCATCATGTCCTTTGAAAATCCCCAGAAGTTCATGGAAACCACCGTGTCTTCAGGAAGGGCCGTCCAGCTTTCGCCGTCTTCTGTATACTGTATCTTTCCATCCCGTCTCATTATCTTCGTTCTTTCCACTATGTCTTTCAGGTATCCGCCGTCATTAACGTCGCATATCCCTCTTGACACGTGGCCGTTTTCCGTGATGGTGTTCTTAAGCTCGTAGCCTATCATGCAAAAATCGTAAGGTGACGGCTCCGCTCCCGCAGCTTCTTCCTTTGCCGCCTCTTCGGCTGACCTTTCCAGAAAGTCGTACATGTTCTGAAAAGCTCCCGGGCCGTAGTAGTCGTCAGCGTTTATCACGGCAAAAGGCCCGTTTACCAGATGTCTTGCGCTCATGACGGCGTGACACGTCCCCCATGGCTTTTCTCTCCCTTCCGGAACGTCGTAACCTTCCGGAATATCCTCAAGCTTCTGAAACACATACTGCACGTTCATGTGTTTCCCCGCTCTCTCGTCTATGATGGCTCTGAAATCTTCCTCGTTTTCTTCTTTTATGACGAATATCACGTCCTCAAAACCCGCCATCATGGCGTCGTAGAGGGAAAAATCCAGTATTATTTCTCCCTTGTCACTTACAGGGTCTATCTGCTTCAGTCCCCCGTAACGGCTGCCCATTCCCGCAGCCATAATAATCAGAACCGGTTTATTCATTTTCCGCTATTCCTTTCATTTTCTGTGCTTTCCATACTTTCTATTTTAAAGGGCCGTACCTTTCTTCGGCACGAACATCCCGGACATGTCGGTCTTTTCAAGCTTTAAAAGGGCTACCTTCCTCTCTATGCCGCCGCCGTATCCCGTAAGGCTGCCGTTTTTACCCACGACCCGGTGGCAAGGCACTATGAGAGAAATGGGGTTATGTCCCACCGCTCCTCCAACCGCCTGAGCGCATGGCTTCTTTCCGGTTTTCTCTGAAATTCTGCCGGCGATGTCCCCGTAGGTCGCGGTTTTTCCGTAAGGTATCTTCAACATCTCTTCCATGACCATGGCGGCAAAATCTGAAACGTCATAGGAAATCTCTGGGGTAAATCCGGGATCTCTTCCGTCAAAATACGCATCAAGCCATCTCTTCGTCTCTGCGAAAACAGGCAGCTCCTTTTCCTCATATTCCCCGTCTTCCGGTATATCCGCATATCTGTGCTTTTCAAACCACAGTCCTGTCAGCGCCTTTCCGTCGCTCTTCAACGTGATTTCACCCAGCGGTGAGCTATATTTACACAGGTAATCCATTGTTTACATCCTCCTCTTGTACCGGATATTATACAACATGTTTCGACGGGAGTACAGGGGAAATGTTGAGGACATGCGGTCTTTGTGATAAAATAGTTACAGCACATTTTGTAAAAAGGAGAGATTAAACGATGAGAGAATGGATAGAAAAGTACGAGCTTCACTTCGAGGAGCAGTTTCCTCTTTTCTACTGCCAGAGCAACAAGATGGAGGACGAGGAAATTATTGAGATTATAAAAAATGCCATAGAAAACGACGAGGAATATAAGCCTGACATCGTTTTCATATAGACTTTCAGCCTTTGACAAAGGAGGTTTTACCGATGATTAAGAAAATGGAAGATGCAGAGCGTGATACCGCTTTAAGAGTCGCCGACCTGATGGCAGCGGCAGCCCGTACGGCCCCTAAGGCCAGCGGCAAGGACAAGGTCGTTACCGTAATCGTAACCGGCGATGACATGATGGCTCTTGCCGACGAGACGGAAAAAGCCGGAAGGGAATACGGCGAGGACTTCTTTATCCGGGATGCCAATAACGTGAGAAACAGCCACTGCGTCGTAGTTATCGGCGTAGTTTCCGAGCCTTTTGGAATCGGCAACTGCGGCATGTGCGGCTTCAAGAACTGCGCGGAAATGAAGAAGGCCGGCGCAAACTGTGCGTTTAACGTAAGCGACCTGGGAATAGCTGTAGGTTCAGCCGTTTCAGTTGCAGCAGACCACCGCATAGATAATCGCGTTATGTTTTCAGTAGGCCGCGGAGCTGTCAGAATGGGACTTTTCCCTGAAGATGTAAGAGTAGCTTACGCAATTCCTCTCTACACCGGTTCCAAGAGCATATACTTTGACAGAAATCCGGGAGCAGTGCTCAGATAGGCAGCCGCTGGAAAATCTCTCGGCATGAGACGGCCGGTACTCGGAAATCACCCAAAAAAGAGGAAATCCGAGCTCGAAAATACTACTAAAACGCAGAAATGTACATAAATACGAGCACAAGCAGGCCCGAATCAGCAGCTCCGGTGCTACTATCTGGTGACGTATCTAGAAAATCCGAGCATTTTTGAGCTCGGATTTTTGATTTTTATGCTGGATTGCGAGCACGTGCGACATTCGTAGCACGCGCGGCATTTGCAGTCTGTGCAAGCAGTATTTGCAAGCCTCCGCAGTATCTCTCGGCTTCCATAGCACTTGCAGAGCTTTCACCGCTAAATCCTCACCCTTACCGTCAGCACGCCGTCCCTATACTCTGCGGTTATTTCACCGCCCATCTTTTCGGTGAGGGTTCTGGCGATGGAAAGGCCCAGTCCTGTGGATTTTCTGGCGGTGTTTACGGTGTAGAACCGGTCGAAGAGACGGGCTGCCTGAACTTCTGTGAGCCCGGCGGCGTGATTTGAGAAGCTGATGGTTCCGCTGGCTGTCATGGTGACTGTGAGGTCGCCGTCCGAATACTTTACGGCGTTGCTTAAGATGTTTCCAAAAACCCGGGAAAGAGCGTTTTCGTTGAGAAGACGCTCTACTTTAATTTCCGGTATTTCTATCTTCGGAGTGATTCCATTCTGCTTCAAAACTGCGTAGTATGCTCCTATGCTGCTTTCAAGAACCCGCCCCACATCTACGGTTTCCATGCTGAGTTCTTCCGTTTCTCCCGTAACTATGGTATATCTGAAAAGCTCCTCGGTCAGGGATTTTAGGGTTTCAGTTCTTTCCTTTATAGCCGCCAGATATTCCCGCCCGGAAGGGGAAACTTCTTCATCTTTCAAAAGCTCCAGATATCCGTAAATGGAAGTGAGCGGGGTCCTGAGGTCGTGGGATATGTTGGTGATGGCTTCCTTCAGCTCTCGGTCACCGGTCTCGTAACGGTTATGCTCTTTCCTCAAAACGGTCAGCTGCCTGTTCAAATCATCTGCCAGATAACGAACTTTTTTGTCCCGGGTGGAAATGTCGATGAGGGTGTTGGTGCCGGACTGAAGCCTTTGTCCGAACTTATCCCGGATTTCGACGATTCCCTTCCTTATCAAAATCAGCTTAACCGTAAGCGCCGCAGAAAGCAGGGCAAATATTACCGTTGTGACCGAAAGCCAGAATACCATTTTTCACTCCTTATTTAATGTCTTTCTTCCTGAACACTCCTATACCGGCAGCGGTAAACGCAGCAGCAAACAGTGCAGAATAACCCATCCACTTGTACAAAGTACCTGCTTCCTCGACCGGTTCGTCCCCGTAACTAAGTGTGGAGACTATAACAGTAGCCTGCCCGCTCGGGAGAATTTCAAGGCTGGTCTCCATCGCTTTCCTTGCTGCGCCTTCCACATAACCGGGGTTAGGCACCGTTTCCACCGCCGAAAATTCCCCGTTCGCATCCGTAATGTACCGGTCATAGGTTTCAGGCTCCTGAAGCCTGCCGTTGATATATGCGCTGGCAAATGCCACTCCTATGGCCAGAATAAAGCACGCCACCACTGACCGCGACCTGCTGCCTATGACAGAGCTTAAAAATACCATCATCGCGGTAAAGGAGGCCGCTATCAACATCCCGCAAATTGCATAAAGAACGAGAATTTTCACGTCTGTCATGAATTCGCCGCCCTGAGACAATCCTGTAATCAATGTACTTGTATCGTACACGGCGGTAAAAATCAGATTGGCAACGCAGCAAACTATGAAATTGGAAAAATATATGCTGAGCCTGCCGTGACCCACGATAAGCTTATTTCTCATGGTTCCGTCGCTGTATTCTGTTCCAAGAAAAAGCCCCGTGAAGCACGCGGATACCACACCCGAAAGCAAGGAAAAGCTCAGGAACTGGCTGTCTATATAAAACGTCGCTCCGTCCATTTTGTCAAGGACCCCCGGTGTTCCCTGCAAGATTCCGAAAACCGCCGCAAAAATCACCACTCCGTAAAAGACTTTGTTCTTAAAGAGACGTGCAAAGCCTGCATTTACAAGTCTGCTCATGACCGCGCCTCCTTCCCTTCGCTCTGCTCTCCGATGAGGGAAAGATAGTAGCTTTCAAGGCTTTCGTCCCTTTCCTGCATAGTGTATATTTCTCCGCCTTCTTCCGCCATGAGAGACGAAAGATCCGAAACATTCACCTGAGCAAAGACGTCAGCCTCGCTGTCCGAAATGACGGTGTAGTCCACTTTTTCTCTGTCCAGCACTCTTGCAAGGGCGGAAACATCCGATACCTTTACGCGAACGCACTTGCGGCAGGACTTTTCCAGTTCATCAGCGCTTATCTCCTTTACCATTCTGCCGCTGTCGATGAAACCGTAATGAGTTGCCAGCCTGGAAAGCTCGTCCAGTATGTGGCTTGAAATGAGAACTGTAATTCCGTATTCACGGTTGAGCTTAAGTATCAGCTCTCTCATCTCGATTATGCCCTGTGGGTCAAGGCCGTTGGCTGGTTCGTCGAGCACCAGAAAGTCCGGGTTTCCTGCAAGGGCCACGGCGATTCCAAGTCTCTGCCTCATTCCCAGGGAGAAATTCTTCGCCTTCTTCTTCCCCGTGCCTGAAAGACCCACGAGAGCCAGCAGCTCGTCTATGCCCTTAAACGAAGGAAGCCCCAGAATCCTGTACTGCTCCTTCAGATTTTCTTCAGCCGTCATTTCCGAATATATGGCCGGCGTCTCGATAACTGCGCCCATCCTTCTTCGCGACTCTTTGACGGCTTTGTCGCCGCTTCTTATACCGTAAATTTCATATTCTCCGCCGTCGAGCCTCTGCAGTCCGCAGATGAGGCGTATGAGGGTAGTCTTTCCGGCTCCGTTTTTTCCGACAAAACCGTATATTGCTCCCTTCGGCACGCTCATGGTAAAGCCGTCCAGGGCCTTGAAGCTGCCATATTTCTTTGTCAGATTTCTGACGTTCAAAATGTACTCCATTGGTTACCTCCTTTTCTGACATGAATTTTACTCTCCGCCAGTATGGAAACGGTAAAGAAAAGAGTAAATAAAGAGTTAAGATTTATTTCTCCTTCATTTTGAACCCTATACCCCATACGGTCTCTATGTAGTCCCTGCCCGATACATCTCTCAGTTTCTTCCTCAGATTGCTCACGTGAACCTTGAGGGAGCTTTCCACGCAGTCCGGTGTGTCCTCGCTGATTTTGTCCAAAAGAATGCTCTTTGTGATGACCTGTCTCGGATTTTCCATCAAAAGCTTCAGAATTGCAAACTCAGTCTTTGTCAGGCGAACCTCCCGTCCCGAAACTTGAACCTGCCATGTCCCCGGCATCAGCACAATGTCGTCAAAAGTCAGCATGCCTGTTTCGCCGGCCGCCCCGGATTTTCTGAGCTGAACGGCAATCCTGGCCAGAAGCTCCTCTATGTCAAAAGGTTTCGTGATATAGTCTGCGGCGCCTCCCATAAGCATGCCCACTTTGTCCTTTACGTCCACCTTGGCGCTCATGACGATTACGGGAACTCCCTCTATCTCAGGGAGAACTTCTTCTCCCGAAAGTCCCGGCAGCATGAGGTCCAGGAGAATGAGGTCAGGTTTTTCCACGGACAAAAACAGCAGCGCTTCGGTTCCCGAGTAGGCGTGGGAAACCCTGTAGCCCGCCTTTGTCAAAACCCTGTCCAGCATCTTGTTTATGTTTACATCGTCGTCGATTATTAGGATGTGGTGCATTTTGTTAGTTCTCCTCCGGTCTGTTCGTTTCTCCACATATATACAGCTAAGATAATATCTGTCAAATATTACAGTACCTGAAACCTATTGTCATTCGGATATATTATAGTCAGGGGGCGTTTCTCCTGTCAATTTATTTACGAGGAAGTTCAGGCAGTTGTAAGAAAACCAGACATGCACGAAAATACAGATTCATATAGCCGGTTTTCGCACGAAAGTGCAAATATGCTTAATTCCCTTCCCTAAAAAGCAGCGGTGCAGCACCTGGCTGCACCGCCATAAATTTTTTCCCAAGTCTTATTCAGCCTGTACTTCGGAGAAGTACAGCGCAGCGTGCCGGACTCTCGCGTCAAAACAGAACGCAGCCAGACCTAAATCTTCCCGTTGACCTTGTTCTCTATCTGGTCAATGGCATCTATCAGAGAGAATCTGAAGCCGTTTTTCTCAAGAGCGGCGACGCCCACTATAGTGGTTCCTGCCGGCGAACATACGGCATCTTTCATCTGACCCGGATGATCTCCGGATGCAAGAGCCATTTTACCGGTACCGGCGAGCATCTGAGCTATGAGCTTATATACTACCGGCCGTGTAAGTCCGTGCTTGCAGCCTGCATCTCCCAGAGCTTCCATAAACATGGAAACGAAGGCGGGAGAGCATCCCGCAATGACCCCTGCAATTCCCATATGCTCTCTGTCGAGCCACATGAAGGTGCCAAGATTTTCCAAAAGCTTCTGAACGAAGACCTTCTCGTCGTCCGTCAGCGTATTTTCCTCTTCACAGATGAATATGCCTTCGCATACTGATACAGGGGTATTTGGAGCTGTTGCGACGCAGTGAGATTCCGGAAGGATTTCTGAAAGGGTGTCGCAGTATATGTTAGCTGCAAGGGAAATGACAACTTTGCCTTTCAGCGCGTCCTTTACGGGAGACATCACGTCTTTTACCATGTAAGGCTTGACTCCGATGAACACTACATCGCATGTTTCGCACACCTCGAGAGCGGTCTCGCAGGCGTGAATTCCCTGAACTCCGGCTTTTGATTTAAGATTCTCAAAGTGTTTTGCAGTAGCGTATATCTGCTCCGGCTTTATGGCGCCGGAGAGCATCAGTCCTTTTCCTGTTGCTCCTGCCATATTGCCGTAGCCGATGAATCCTATTTTAACTGTGCTTAAGTCTAACATTTCCGTTTTCCTCCAGACTTTCCCCTTACATCTCCGCCGTGGCTTCCTTCAGCCATTTGCGCACGTCCTCGTCCACCAGAGGGCTGATTTTGTCGTAAACCGTCTTATGATAGTCGTTGAGCCATGCGAGTTCTTCCTCTGTCAGCATGGATTTGTCTATGCCGTCCCTGTCGAAAGGACAGTAGGTGATAGGCTCGAAGGCTAGCATACCGTCGGGTTTTTCAACGCAGAGTATTTCGTTTTCGTGGCGTATTCCGAACTCGCCTTCTATGTAAACTCCCGGCTCGTCGGATGTTATCATACCAGGCTCTATAACGGTGGTTCCACGGGAGCTGATGTTGTTAGGGCCTTCGTGGACGCTGAGAAGGTGCCCCACACCGTGGCCTGTTCCGTGGTTGAAATCGAGGCCTTCGTCCTTCATAGGCTTCCTGCATATAGCGTCGAGGGCGACTCCGTCGGTACCCGGCTTAAACTGAGCCATGGAGAGATCGATGTGGCTTCTGAGAACAAGGGTGAAGTACTTTTTCATCTTGTCCGTTATGGGGCCCATGACAAAGGTTCTGGTTATGTCTGTGGTGCCGTCTTCGTACTGGCCGCCTGAATCGACCAGAAGGAAGCCCTCCGGTTTTATCTCTGACTCGCTGCCTTTCTTTGCGGAGTAGTGGCAGAGGGCGGCGTTCGGACCGTAGCCGGAAATGGTGGTGAAGCTGAGGTCTTTAAAGCCTTTTCTCGCTCTCCGGCAGTTTTCAAGATAATCCGAGGCGGTGATTTCGGTCTGCGGGCCCTCCTTTAAAGCCTTTGTCTTAAGCCAGTACATGAAGTTTACCATTGCCGCGCCGTCTTCAAGGTGGGCGTGGAGGGTGCTCTCTATTTCGGCAGGATTCTTCACGGCCTTTAGAATTTCAGCAGGGGATTTTTCGTCTATGACCCTGACGCCGGAATTCAGGCTTTTTATGAGAGCGTATGACGCATCTACGCAGTTTGTGAGAAGGGATTTTCCGGAAGGAACGTCCTTAATGTCTTCATATATTTCAAAGTAATCCCGAATCTCCACTCCGCCGGGAACTATGGCGGAATCCAGAGCATCCTTAAACACGTAGAGCTTTACGGAATCTTTTGAAATGAGGGTGAAGGCGAAAAATACAGGGGTGTTTTCGACGTCGTCTCCACGCATGTTGAAAAGCCATGCCGTCTCTTCAAGCTTTGTGATTAGATAGTAGTCGGCGTTTTTTCCGGACAAAATCTGCCGAATCTCGGAAAGCTTTTCTTCAAATGTCTTTCCCGTAACCGAAAGAGGGAGAGCATATATAGCTGCGCCCTTAAGGGCAGGTCTGTCTGTCCAGATTTCATCTGCAAGGTCTCTGTCATAGACGATTCTGCCGCCTTTGTCTGCCATTATCTTTTCATATCCTGCTCCGAGAGTGTCGCTTACCACTCTTCCGTCGAAGGCGAGGGTCTGACCTTCCGAAATGTTTTCCCTGAGAAATTCCTCTATGGTAGGAACTCCCGACTCGTTCATCTTCATTAAATCGACTCCGGAGCCTGAAAGTTCTTTTGCTGCCTGGATGAAGTATCTGCCGTCAGTCCAGAGGTACGCGCCGCTTTCGGTAACGAGAAGAGTTCCAGCTGAACCGGTGAATCCCGAAACGTATCTGCGGAATTTGAAGTAGTCGTTTACGTATTCCGACCCGTGAAAATCCGTAGTCGGGATGATGTAAGCGTCGATACCGTGCTTTTTCATCGCCTCTCTCAGAGCGATAAGTTCCTGTTTCATGGTGAAAAATCCTCCTTATAGTCTATTTTCCGAATACATCCTTAGGCACCCGGCTGTCTACGACTGAGGCGGTGATTCCTATGAGAATGCCTGCCCCGATGCCGGAAAACATAAGTACCGGAAGATATACGAACATCTTAAGATTGGAAACCAGAGCCGAAGCTACCAGCAGCTGGCCCATGTTGTGGGCTACGCCTCCTGCCATGGAAACTCCTGCCATGGAAAAGAGGCCGGTTTTCTTTAAAAGCCACATAACCGTAAGGCTGACGACGCCCCCCGCCAGGGAGTAAAGGGCGCCGAAAAGGCCGTTAAACAGAAGTCCTGCCACCAGGATGCGGATAGCGTTTATTCCCATGGCGTACCTGAAATTCATGTTGTACAGGGCGAGAATGACCACCAGGTTTGCGATTCCAAGCTTTACCCCGGGGACGCCTGTGGACAGGGGGAGTATGGCTTCCACGTAGGAAAAGATGAGAGCGAGGGCTGCAAACATGGCGCTTACGGCTATGCGCCGGGTTCTGCTATGCCACTGCATCGTATCCGCCCTCCCCTCCGGTTATCTCCACCATGACCCTGTTAGGCAGGCATACTATGCTTTCGTTGGTCTCCGATATGGCTCCGGTCTGTACGCACACCTGGTTTTTGCATGTGGAATAAGTCATTTGCGCGGAGCCGTCTTTTATGGTAATCTTATTTGTGTGGCCGCCTTCTTCCACGGCGATTTCCTGATTTTCGGAAAGGGAGTAGGTGCCGTAGATTTCTCCGTCCACGGTTATTACAGCCTTTGCGCCTTTAGAGGCTGAAAGGATGCTGACCGCGGACAGCGCGATTCCTATGAGAATGAGAACCGCCAGAAGGACGAAATCCGCTTTTTTAAATATTTTTTTCATCAGAACTCCTGAAAAAGAGGTATTATATATGAAGAGATTGATTTCTTTAATCTGCGCAGTCACTCTCGTGACAGGTCTTATTATAGCACAGACCGGCTGCAGCGGAAAGACCGTATCGGCCGTGTCAGAGACGGGCTATTATTTCGACACCGTCTGCCAGATAGACGTATACGATATGGAAAATATGAGCGATGAAGCTGCGGGAAAGCTAATAGATGAAGCCTTTAATCTGTGCGGCGAGTTCGATTCCCTTCTCAGCAGGACGAAGCCGGGGTCAGACGTATATAAAATCAACAATGCAGGGGGAAAGCCTGTGGAGTGCGACGAGCGTACCATCGAAGTCATAGAAAAGGGCATAGAATACGGCGATCTTTCCGGAGGGAAGTTTGACATAACCATGGGACGTTTAAGCGACCTGTGGCAGTTCGATTCGGTGGAGCCGGTGCTGCCTTCTGCAAGTGATATTACCAAGGCTCTTACCACCGTGGACTACACCGGAATAAAGATAGACGGAAACACTGTGATCCTGGAAAATCCGGAGGCCCATCTCGACCTGGGGGGAATCGCCAAGGGCTACATAGCCGACAAAGTCAGCCAGTTCCTGCGGGACAAAGGTGTAACGTCAGCCATAGTGAATCTGGGCGGAAACATAGAGGTAATAGGATATAAGGACGCAGATGAAAAGACGCCTTTTAACATAGGAATAAAGAAACCATACGGAGACGACGGTGAAATAGTGGGCTCCGTAAAGCTCCACGACGCCACCATAGTGACGTCGGGCATATACGAGAGATTTCACGAAATAGACGGGAAGAAATACCACCACATTCTCGACAAGAACACGGGATACCCGGCAGAGACCGACGTGGACAGCGTAAGCATCGTTTCCTCTGCGGGAAGGTCAGTTGACTGCGACGGACTTTCCACCATCTGTCTCATACTGGGCGTTGAAAAGGGACTCGAATTCATAGAATCCATGGATAACGTGGAGGCGATTTTTGTAGACTCGGAAGGAGACATTCATTTAAGTTCAGGACTTGAAGGCTTTGAAGAAGCCTAAAAATAAAGGAGGATAATAAAATGCAGTCAGTAATCACCGGTGAAATGCTGCAGGGCTTTGAAGAAAAATTCGAGAAAGACCCTGTAAACAGAGTGGCTATGAACGCCACAGTGAAAAACGGCATCAACGCGAGCGCCGACAATTTCCGGGCAAGAAGGGACACCAGACATGATTTTTCCGTCAAAGTTGAAACGGGGGAAATAACGAACCAGAAATCCTCCGGCAGGTGCTGGATGTTCGCAGCCTTAAACGTTATGCGCCTTGAGGTAATGAAGAAGCTGAACCTTAAGACTTGTGAGCTGAGCCAGAACTATTCCCTCTTCTGGGACAAACTTGAAAAGACGAATTACTTTCTGGAGAGCATCATCGAGACGGCAGACGAGCCTCTTGAGGGCAGGCTGGTTCATCACCTTTTGACGGATCCTCTATGCGACGGCGGCCAGTGGGACATGTTCGCCAACATAGTGGAAAAGTACGGCGTAGTGCCAAAGGACGCCATGCCTGAATCTGTAAGCTCGTCAGCCACAGCTGAGATGAACAGATATCTTACCTGCAAGCTGAGAGAGTTTGCATGCACATTGAGAGAAGCAGTAAAGGGCGGCGCTTCCGAGGACGACCTGGCCTCCATGAAGGAGGAAATGCTTTCCACCGTATACAGAATGCTTTGCATATGCCTTGGAACCCCTCCGAAGAAATTCACATACGAGACGAGAGATAAGGACGACAAGTTCGTAAGGGTTGCCGACATCACCCCGCAGGATTTCTACAAGGAATACGTGGGACTTGATATGGACGACTACGTCAGCGTAATCAACGCCCCTACGGCAGACAAGCCTTACGAAAGGATGTACACCGTATCGTATCTTGGAAACATCAAAGGCGGCAGAGACGTGACATATCTGAACCTTCCGGCCGAAGAGCTGAAGAGAATGGCCATAGCCCAGATGAAGGACGGAAACGCCGTCTGGTTCGGAAGCGATGTGGGACAGTCAAGCTCCAGGGACGGCGGCCTCATGGATCTCGATATCTACGACGTTGAGGATCTTTTCAGTACGAAATTCTCAATGGACAAAGCTCAGCGCCTCGATTACGGCGAGAGCCTCATGACCCATGCCATGGTTCTCACCGGAGTAAACCTGGACGAAGACGGAAAGCCGAACCGCTGGAGAGTTGAAAACAGCTGGGGCAAAGACGCCGGAAAAGACGGCTACTACGTGATGACGGACCGCTGGTTCGACGAGTTCACCTATCAGATAGTCGTAAACAAGAAATACCTTACCAATGACCAGAAAAAGCTTCTGGATACGGAGCCTATAGCCCTTAAACCGTGGGATCCGATGGGAAGCCTGGCAAGGTAGAGCAAGGCCGGTGCGCAGCCGTGGGCTGGGAACCCGGCTAGTGTGCAGCCTTAG
Organism: uncultured Bacillota bacterium; assembly: GCA_949292945.1. GTDB lineage: Bacteria > Bacillota > Clostridia > Peptostreptococcales > Anaerovoracaceae > Avanaerovorax. Next base: position 100,117 of record CASFAX010000002.1, read on the forward strand.
TCTGATAGCCCGGCTAGTATGAAGTCATAGTTCGATAACCCGGCTGGATTTGACAAAACACCGTCTAAAATGCCGTTTGGCCAAGGTGAAATTTGACCAAACACCGAAGAAAACAAAACAAGGTCAAGGATTTTGACTCCAACGAAAGTCATTTCCTTGACCTTATTTTATATTTCCGGCTCTAAAAGGTCCTCCATGCGGCAGTGAAGCGCTCTTGAAAGGGCGAGAACGGTTGCTGCTTCGGCGCGGTTGATGCTGTTCTGCCGCTGCTCGTAGAGCTGAATCATTCGAAGGGTAATTCCTGATCTTTCCGCGAGGGACTTCTGTGTAAGGCCGCGCATCCGGCGCACGGTTTTTAAACGGGTCTCCCTCTTACGTAGGTTTTCTCGCATTATTTCTGTCGCCGTTTCCTCGAATTTACTTATATCGGCCTCGTGGAGTATGTACATGGAGCGGACTTTGCTCACGGTCAGCCCGCCGCACAGCATTTCTTTAAAACACAGAGATGTCTTCCACTGGTAATATGCCATGGCCCATCCTGTCCAGAACTCCGCAGACCTGTCGTAGGGATAAGAGGGTTCGGTGAAAGGGAGATTGCTGAATGTTTTGCTTAGGACCTCCATCGCGAGTTCGACGCCGGACATTCCGCCGACGTACTTCGGGTTTCCCCGCTCAAACTGAGCAGCTATACCGGATGATATAAACATCGAGAAAAACGTATCGCCGTCAATGTGGCAGTCATTTACGGCATAGTCGAGCATTTCCCCCAGTTCATTCATGGCATCATTCAGATATAATTCGTCGTATGCGGGAATCATCGTCTTTCCACCCTTCTCTGAGAATATCTATCATGTACACCGCGTCCTTTTCCGGTACGGCATTTCTCTCTGCTCTGAAAGCCTCTCTGGCAGCGGTATCTCGCTTCAGCCTTTTGGCGTAGTATTCCGTAGCGCCGGCATTTTCGGCTTTTATGAACTTAATGCGGGAAAACGCCTCTTCGGATTTCAGGACAATCTGTTCCCCCAGCTTTCCCAGATACATGGCTTTTTCCAGCTGGGTTAAGGAAATAGTATTATGAAGAAAAGCCGATGCAAAAGAAAAATAGGAATCGTCGGCTCGGTAACCTATGATTATGTCGTACCCTTCGTATTCCGGAAGGAAATTACCGAGAAGATAATTCCTCGCCTGGTGTGCGATATCCGCGGTAACGCCATAAAAACCGCTCCATTAACGCAAAATAGTATCGCTATAACGATATATAAAAGTATATCGCTGTAACGATACTATGTCAACGGGTTTTGCGAACGACGGCGTTAAAGGCGTCAGTCCCCAGCCTTCCGCCACAGCTCCACCATGGACTTCGCCGATTCATCTATCTCCCCAAGTGGTATCTGGTTATAGTAAAAGGCCATGAGTTTTTCGCCGCCGTCTTCCGGCAGGGACAAAGGCTGCACGCGAAGGCCCAGGGATTCGGCTTTTGCGGCAAGCTCTGCGGCAGGCGCTTCGGTACGCACTTTGAGAAGGAGGTTTATGCCGGACAGATTGTTAATTGGCGATATAAAGTCTTCGCCGCAACCTGACAAAGCCTCCAGCACTGCCTTAAGCTTTTGGGAATAGAGGGTTCTCATCTTCTTTATGCTGGTGTAGTAGTAACCTTCCTCCATGAAGAGTGCCAGTGTCAGCTGCTCGGTTTTCGAGCAGGTCTGGCTGTAATCGTCTTTAAACGATTCAAAGATTTCGGCCATGTTTTCCGGGAGAATCATGTAGCTTATCTTTATTGCTGGAAAAAGAGTAGACGAAAAGGAGCCGAGGTAGACTACCGGTGAGCCGGAAACCAGGCCCTGAAGGGCGGGGAGGGGTTTTCCGAAGTACCTGAGTTCGCTGTCATAGTCGTCTTCTATAATTACGCTTTTCGTTTCTTTGGCCCAGTCGAGGAGCTGGTAACGGCGACCGACGGGCATTACGGAACCTGTGGGAAACTGATTTGACGGGCTGACGTATACGGCCGACGACCTGGGACGGGGAAGTTCTTCTATTGCGAGGCCGTCCCTTTCCACGGGTATGTTTTCTATATCAAAGCCGTGATCCCTGAAGATGTTGAAAACCGGAGTGTATCCGGGATCCTCCATGCAAATCGTTCCTATGCCCATCCTCCGGAGTATTCTGCAAAGGTATCCCGTAAGCTGCTGGGTTCCCGCGCCGATTACTATCTGATCGGGGCGGCAGGTTACGCCGCGGGAGGTGTACACGTAGCGGGATATTTCGTATCTCAGAGCCATTTCCCCCTGAACGTCGCTTCCGAAGAGGAGAAGAGGGGCGTAGTCGTTGAAGACTTTGGACATGCACTTTTTCCACTTCTGAAAGTCGAAGCAGGATAAATCGTATTTAAACGATGATTCCTGAAAGGTATAGGATGAGAAATCAAAATCCTCCGGCGCGGGGGAAGAGCTGCCTCCGGCCGAGCCTGGAAGTTCCGAGACGAAGAATCCGGACTGAGGCCGGCTGTATATGTAGCCCTCCACCAGAAGCTGGTTATATGCCTGTTCGGTAGTGGTGACGCTTATGCCCAGGTCTTTTGCAAGCCGCCTGAGAGAAGGCAGCTTTTCCCCGGCGCGCATATTGCCGCAGGTGATTTCCCCTTTTATGTAGCTGTAGAGCTGAAGGTAAAGGGGAGCTTTGGAATCGTTCTGGTTTAATACGACAGGTTTCATAAAATGCTCCTTTCCGCAGATTTTGTCGGAACTGTATATGCAAGGATTTTACATTCTGCATATTTTCACATGTACAATATAGTGATATTATATTACGATAGCGACAAAGTGTGCAAGCCGGCCTGCAAAATTCATTTGATAAGATTACGGCAGCGTAATATAATATGTCAGTAAAGATGTTAGACATAAGCTTTCTATTACAGGAGGACTGAATGAATACGGAGCTTTTCTTTAAAAGTACCGACGATCTTGAAGGTCTGGGTCTGGGTTTTTCACTCTGGGGGCCGGGCCACATTATATGGCTTGGATGCATAATCCTGGCGGTGGTAATCGTATCTTCCATATACAGAAAAGCGGGATACAGAAAGCGCAGAATTATAGCAGGAGCGGCGGCATTTTTCCTTCCTGTCAGTGAAATCGTAAAGGACTGCTACACTGCATCCATCGGACAGTTCGATATAGAATACTTCCCTTTTCACCTGTGCGGCATTTCCATATTCATCATACTCATAGACTACCTGAAGCCAAACAGGTTCACATCTCAGCTGGTGATGTACGCGTGCATGCCGGGAGCGGTGGCGGCGCTTTTATGCTGCAACTGGACTGCGGCGCCGTTTTTCAACTTCTTCTGCATACACAGCTTCGTATTTCATGCCGTCATCGTGATTTACGCCATATGCAGGTACAGGGGAAGGGAATTGCGGCCGGAGTATTCGGGAATATGGAAGAGCGTGGCTGTCGTATACGGCTGGGCGATTCCCATGATTCTGGTAAATAACAGGTTTGATACGAATTTTATGTTTTTAAACAAGGCTTCGGAAGGGTCTCCGCTGACGGTTTTGGTGGATCTTTTCGGAGAGGATATGTACTACGTGTCCTTTGGTGTGTTTGTACTCGTGGTTTGGCACATAATGTACGGGTTTTACATTCTCACCAACAGAGCCGTATACAGAGGCGGCGCTCTTGAGATGGGCGTGTAAGTCAGGTTGAAACAGAGGAGATTTTATTGAGCGAGATAATAAGAATCGAAAATATGAGCTTCGAATATGAAAGAGACGAAGATCGCGAGCCGGTGAAAGCCATTCGGGATCTGTCTTTGTGTGTTGAAAAGGGAAGCTTTACGGCGATAATCGGAAAAAACGGCTCTGGAAAATCCACTCTGGCAAAGAACCTTAACGGCCTGCTCCTTCCGACGGGAGGAAAGGTGTTCGTCAAAGGCTGGGACACGGCAGACGAGGAACACATCTGGGATGTGCGCCAGACTGCGGGAATGGTATTTCAGAATCCGGACAATCAGCTGGTATCGTCTATAGTAGAAGACGACGTAGCTTTCGGCCCGGAAAATCTGGGAGTTGACCCTGTGGAGATAAGGAAGAGAGTCGACAAAGCTCTCGCCTCCGTTAACATGGGAGAATATAAGAATAAATCGCCTCACCTTTTGTCGGGAGGTCAGAAACAGCGAATCGCCATTGCGGGAGTGGTGGCCATGAAGCCGGAGTGCATAATCTTTGATGAGCCCACGGCAATGCTGGACCCACGGGGAAGACAGGAGATAATGGACATAATTGAAGAGCTTCATGGAGAAGGGATTACCGTCATCCTCATAACCCACTTCATGGATGAGGCGGTTCGCGCAGACAGGCTCGTAATAGTAAACGAAGGCCGGATTTTCCTCGATGGAACTCCTGCAAAGGTTTTCCGCGAGTACGATTTGATAAAGAGTATAAGCCTTGACGTTCCAATGGCTGTGGAGCTGGCTCAAAGGCTGAGAAAGAGGGGAATAAAAATTCCTCAGGATGTTATAACTGCCGAAGGACTGGTGGATTACGTATGTCAATACAGGTAAGAGGGCTAAGGCACATATACAGTCCGGGACTTCCGGACGAGCAGCTGGCCCTGGACAATATAAATTTCGATATATACGACGGGGAAACCGTTGCCGTAATCGGTCACACCGGTTCGGGAAAGTCCACCCTCGTTCAGCACCTTAACGGGCTTTTGAAGCCATCGGAGGGAACCATAACCGTAGGCGGCGTTGAAATTACAGCGCCGGGCACTTCCATGCTGGAGGTGAGACGGAGAGTCGGCCTGGTCTTTCAGTACCCGGAATATCAGCTTTTCGAGGAGACCGTGGCGGCCGACGTTGCCTTTGGCCCTAAAAATCTTGGACTTTCAGAAGAAGAGATAAATTCAAGAGTCAGAGACGCCCTGGAACTGGTGGGGCTTGACTACGACGAGATAAAGGACAGGTCTCCATTTGAGCTTTCCGGCGGTCAGAAGCGCCGTGTCGCCATAGCGGGAGTCATAGCGATGAAGCCTCAGGTTCTCATTCTCGACGAGCCGACGGCGGGACTGGATCCGGGAGCCCACAGAGACATTCTGAACATGATAGAAGAGATAAAAGAGGTCTCCGGAAACATAACCATATTCGTCTCCCATAACATGGCGGACGTTGCAGCTCTTGCGGATAAGGTAATGGTAATGGATAAGGGCAGACTTCTCATGATGGGAACGCCGAAGGAAGTCTTTGCCCAGAAAGACAGGCTGAGAGAAGCAGGGCTTTCTGTGCCTCCTGTTACGGAGCTCATGGGAAAACTCCGGGAAAAGGGCGTAGATGTCGACGATAACGTCCTTTCCATGAAAGAGGCCGAAGAAGAGATATACAGGTTTTTGACGAGGAATCGCTAAATGATAAGAGATATAACCTTAGGCCAGTACTATGCGGCTGATTCGCCCATACACAGGCTGGACTCCAGAGTAAAAATAACAGGTGTGCTCCTTTACATAGCAGATCTGTTCATAGTGGACGACTTCATAGGGTTCGGTCTCTGCGCCGCGGCCCTCTGCCTTTACGTTGTTCTGTCACAGGTACCCATAAAGTTTATCATGCGGGGACTCAAGCCAATCCTTCTCATACTGATAATGACGTTTTGCCTCAACATCTTCATGGTTGACGGCAGAGTTCTCTGGCAGTGGGGATTTCTCAAGGTGACGGACGCCGGAATCTACACGGCTGTATTCATGGCTGTAAGGCTCATTCTTCTCATCATAGCATCGTCCCTTCTCACCCTTACCACCAAACCTATAGAGCTTACCGACGGCATAGAAAAGCTCATGTCACCTCTTGCGAAGATAGGCGTTCCGGCTCACGATATAGCCATGACCATGTCTATAGCCTTAAGGTTCATACCTATGCTCCTGGAGGAGACGGACAAGATAATGAAAGCCCAGCAGGCCAGAGGCGCAGACTTTGAGAGCGGAAACATCCTGAGGCGGGCAAAGTCTCTCATACCTATTCTCGTTCCTCTCTTTGTAAGCTCTTTCAGAATCGCCCAGGATCTTGCAATGGCCATGGAAGCCAGGTGCTACCGCGGCGGCAAAGGCAGAACCAGGATGAAAGAAATGAAGCTTAAAGGCTTGGATTTTCTGGCCTTCTTCCTAATGCTGGCGTTTTTGGCGGTGGTTATAAGCGAAAGGGTTGTTTTCTGATGAGACAGAGGCGCATAAAGAACATAGACGAAAAGCTTGCCAAATGCGGCGATATCATAGTGGAAGGGCCAAAGGCTGCAAAAGGTCTCTGGCAGAAGAAGTTCGGAAACCAAAATCCCGTATACCTGGAGCTGGGCTGCGGCAAGGGAAGGTTCATAACAGCTCTTGCGGCTCTCCATCCTGAATGCAGCTATATAGGCTGTGAAGGTCACTTAAGCGTAATTTACCGGGCCGTATCGAAGGCGCGGGAGGCGGAGCTTTCCAACGTCCGCTTTATAGCCGAGTACATAAACGACATGGACGCGTATTTTGCGCCCGGAGAACTCTCGGGGGTCTATCTCAATTTCAGCGACCCGTGGCCGAAGGAGCGCCATGCAAAGCGCAGACTTACGTATTTTGAGAGACTAAAGGCCTACGGACGGGCCGTAAGGCCGGGAGGATTCATTCAGTTCAAGACCGATAACGACGATCTTTTCGACTTCACCCTGGAGCAGATAGAGCTTGCAGGCTTTGTCCCTGCGGAGGTGACGAGAGATCTTCACGGTTCGGAGTACATGGCGCAGAACGTGATGACGGAGTACGAGGAAAAATTCTCTTCGGCGGGAAAGAATATAAACTATGTGAGGATAAATCTTTAAATATTTAAGGCCATATGGCCATCACCTAAAGATTGTTAGAATACCCGGCGTTCTGTTGAAGAGCGGCCGGGTTATAAAGTATAATGAAGCTGTTTGAAATGCCGCTTCGGCAGGTTTTTCCCCGGAAGAACCACCTGCTCATGTCGAAGTGACGCACTTAGCTTACGTGGAGGTACAGTAAAATGTCAGAATTTAAAATGGCGGTTCAGCGCGGCCGCAAGATTCCAAAAGAGGACAAGATCTTCGGAATCAGCCGCAGAGCCGGTGAGATGATCGCCGTCAAGGGAAAGGATGCCGTGGTAAACGCCACCATCGGAGCCCTTCTCGACGACGACGGAAACCTCATGGTACTTTCATCTGTGGACAAAACCTTCAAGGCTCTGAAACCGGACGAGTATGCGGCGTATGCGCCTATAGGCGGAACGCCTGCGTTCAAGGCCGCAGCCATAAAAGCGGCTCTGGGTAAGTATCAGCCTAAGGGCTATGTTCAGGCTGTGGCAACTCCGGGCGGAACCGGTGCCATCAGAAACACCGTCGCCAACTACTCCGACGAGGGAGACAACATTCTTACGGCAGACTGGTTCTGGTCGCCGTACGGAACCATCACTTCCGAAATCGGAAGAGGAGTTGAGACCTACGAGTTCTTCACAGAGGACAGAAAGTACAACATCGGGTCGTTTAAGGCCAAGGTGGACGACATGCTCACCCGTCAGGACAGGCTGGTTATCGTAATCAACACGCCGGCCCACAATCCTACGGGATACGCCCTTACAGTTGAGGACTGGACCGGAGTCAAAGACGTCCTCGCGGCGGCGCCAAAGGACAAGAAGATTGCCCTTCTTGTAGATGCGGCGTATATCGACTTTGCGGGAGACGAGGATAAGTACAGAGAGTTTCTGCCTGTTCTGGAGGAGCTTCCGGAAAACGTTCTTCCTGTCATAGCCTACAGTATGTCCAAGACCTTCACCCTTTACGGCGCAAGGACTGGAGCCATGATCTGCCTTGCTCCTACGGAGGAAATCGCCGAGGAGTTCAGAAGGGTCAACGAGTTTTCTTCCCGCGCATCCTGGTCAAACTGCTCCAGAGCTGGCCAGAGCATAATCGCGAACATCTACGCCGACGAAGCACTTAAGGCAAAGGTTTCCGAGGAAAGAAAGGAAATCAGAGACATGCTCTTAAGACGTGGAAAGGCCTTCGAGGAAGAGGCGAACAAAGTCGGACTTGAGATAGTTCCTTTCGATGCAGGTTTCTTCGTGTCGGTTCCTTGCGATAACCCGGACGAGGTGTCCGCGGCTCTCGAAAAGGAAGGAATCTTCCTGGTACCGCTGGCAAAGGGCGTAAGGGTTTCTGTAGCATCCATCTCGGAGGATAAATGCAGAATGCTTCCTGCAAAGATAAAAGCAGTTATGGACGAGCTGGCATAAATAGTGTATAATAAGCACGTAGTTCACATTCGGGATACCTGAGCGTAATTTGCGCAAGGGTATCCATTGTTGTTTTTGGCGAAAGGGCGATTGATGGTGAGATATGTCCGTAGTATAATAAGGGCATAAAAAGGAGTTGATTTTATGCCAAGAATAATTCCAATCCGGGATCTTAAGAATACATCCGAGCTTTCATGTATGGTGAGAGAGTCTTCGGAACCGATTTATGTGACGAAAAACGGATATGGCGAAATGGTTATAATGAGCATGGAAGCATATGAGGAAAATGCAGAAAAGCTCAGAGCTTTGGAGCAGATTGCGAAAAAAGAGATAGTGTATGACCACGCAAAAAGTTCAGAAGCGTCTTCTGATAATGGAAAAGCATACCTCAGCAATGAAAGAAATATGATCATATTCCGCCACGGAAGAAAGACTATTCGCTTTAAAGGCCCGTACTCGCTGGAGCGTTTTACATCTGTAAAAGAGTGGGATAAAGGTTATCTGGTGGTAATGGCAAAATATGAGCACAATGAAGAACCGGAAGAGGAATATATAGACCTGATTCCGATACTTAAGGATCTGGAAATTGAACCTTCCGTATTCCTGAATTCTATAAAAGAGGTGAGATTGGATTATGGACGACATTAAAAAAATTGCCGACGGTGCGGATATGATTGTTAACGGGTATGCATTTACCAGGGATGGAGACCGGATAAAGGTTTTAAATCTTAACAATCCGGAAAAGGCACTGGTGATAACGGAATCGGGAGAAGTTCTCGAAACCACTATGGATGATATTGAAATACGCATTGTGCTCGATTACTGGGAAGACGATCGTGAGTTCATGGAGGATGAAAATGCCTAAATATTATCAGGATAAGATATGCGGGTATTATCTGTATTTCACATCCTTCTGCGTTGTGGAGTGCATGCACGTTCATGCCAGCGATCGGAAGCTCACCGAAGAGGGATCTGCGAAATTTTTTGTTAAGGATAACGGAGATACCGTATTACAGAATCGTGGAATCCTTAGCGACAGGGAAATACGCAAAATACAGGCATATATAAAGAAGCACTACAAGGAAATGTATATGAAATGGGCTGAGTACAGCGAAAAGGGATTTTACTGATATGAGGACGGATTATAAAACAGTGCGCCTGAAGGAAAAAAGTGATTATATAGGGATCGCGGCAAAGTGGTTCGCGGACAAGTGGTCGGTTTCCGAGGAAGAATACAGAAAAAGCATGATGTCCTCGGTCGAATCCGGAAAGCCTGTTCCCTCTTGCTTTCCGCGATTATCTGAGAAGTCATACCGATGCGAGAGAAGAGTACGGCAGACTGAAGAAAAACCTCGGAGAAAAATATCCGTATGACATTGAGAGCTACTGCGACGGCAAAGACGAGTTTGTAAAAAAGGCGGAAAAAGCAGCGGTTGAATGGAAAAAATACAATTAGTCATAAGTGTTAAAATGGCGGTGCGTCCATCAGTTGCACCGCCATAAATTTTTTCTCGCGTTTCACCAGACATTCTGTTTTTTGAAAAAGATTAAATGGTGCGGCTACGGAGTCTTCTTCGCTCTGCCAGAGTAGGAAAAGGCTGTTTTGAAAGCACTGATGATATACAGGATACCCATGGCAATGGCAGCCATGGTAGTAAACTTATCGAGCCCTCTGGTCTCATCGTAGAATGTGATATTTCCATATGCATCTGTAATCATCACAACGGCTGCCCATAGAATGACAAACGCTGCCAAGGTGACTGTCAGAGTCAGCATTGCCAATGCAATCGATGAAGTCCATCTTCTCCGAGATATGATGTAAATAAAATTGACGATGAAGATGAAGCAAAGCAGAATCAGCACTACGAATATCTTCGTCCATTCGTTAAGAAGTTCCTCCGTGAAATTATCAGGTGTCAAAGCTCCCACCTCCATCTTACTTCCAAATATATTATATACTTTGCATATAGTATATCATAATCCGCAATAGAAGCAATGCAAAAAGTTATTTGGTGGCATTTCTTCTGCCCCTGCTCCCCGTCTTCTGCCTGCTTTCTAACCGCATGGTGAGAATAACGGTTAGATTGGGGTTACAGCTCGGATTAGTCCTAAATTACTGGAAAGCCGAGTACAGAAATACTCGGAAATAGCACCGAACGACATGAATAGTACCACCAAAGCTCCCCTTTACAGGTCTATGGTGGTAGGATTAGGATTAAAATGATAAAAAAATGAGTCTTTTCGTACTCGTAGATGCTAAAAAAGAAGCTGTATCCGAGCATCGACCACCTAGATGCACGTTAAAACATTATGCTACATGGATGTAGCTGAAACAGAAGACCCTGCAAAGTATTGCAGGGTCTTCTGTTAAAAAATTATTCGGCCTTTACTTCGAAAACGTCTTTTCCCAGTCCGCAGAGAGGACATACCCAGTCTTCCGGGAGATCCTCAAAAGCGGTTCCCGGCTCGATTCCGTTGTCAGGATCGCCAACTTCAGGGTCATAAACGTATCCGCATGCTCCGCATTCGTATTTTTCCATTTTAATTTCCTCCTGATGAATAGTCATCTGTTATTTAAACGTTAATTTGCTGTCGGTTTATTATACCACGCTGCCTTAAAATTTAACATCGTTTACTCGAAAAGATCCGTAGATAGATACCTTTCGCCTGTATCTGGCAGAATAACGACTATTCTCCTGCCTTCATTCTCCGGCTTTTCGGCTTCCTTAATTGCTGCCGCAAGAGCTGCTCCCGATGTTATACCTGTCAGGTAGCCTTCCTCCGTTGCAAGGGCTCTGACCCCGTCATAGGCCTCTTCGGTGATTACGAGAGACATATCGTCAATAACCGATTTATCTAAAAGCTCGGGGATGAAGTTGGCTCCGATGCCCTGGAGTTTGTGGGCTCCGGCTCTTCCTTCAGAAATGAGAGGGGAATCGTAAGGTTCAACGCCGATAACTTTGACGTGCGGATTTTTTTCCTTCAGAAACTTTCCGGTTCCCGTAATGGTTCCTCCCGTTCCGACTCCTGCCACTATCATGTCGACTTTCCCGCCAAGATCTTCCCAGATTTCAGGCCCCGTAGTCTCCATATGAGCCTGTGCGTTGGCAGGGTTTTCAAACTGTCCCATGACCATGGCTCCGTCTATTTCTTCTGCGAGCTCGTCCGCCTTATCCACTGCTCCCTGCATTCCCAAAGCCGCATCGGTCAGAACCAGCTCCGCTCCGTAGGCCTTCAAAAGCTTTCTCCTCTCCACGCTCATGGATTCAGGAAGCACGAAAATCGCTCTGTATCCTCTGGACGCGGCTATGGCCGCAAGGCCTATACCTGTATTTCCGCTGGTCGGCTCTATTATTGTTCCGCCAGGTTTAAGGATTCCTCTTTCCTCAGCGTCTTTGATCATGTAATACGCCGCTCTGTCTTTGATGGAGCCGGCAGGATTAAAAGCCTCCAGCTTGGCGTAAAGCTCCGCCTTCAGATTTCTCTTTTTCTCGATTCCGTTCAGCCTGAGAAGAGGCGTTCTTCCAATGGTTTCCGTAATGTCGTTATATATCATATTGCGCTCCTTTCGGGGAATCTCCCTCTGCAGCTTAACTACGCGTATTTCCTTAATTATACCCTTTTTATATGGAAAGAACCACCGGTTTTATGGTATATTATTTATGTGCGCGGTGTGCACGTCTTTTTGGCAAAGGCTGCATCCGTGCTGATTTTGATACGAGAGGAATATCACAATATGAAGTTTTTCGGTAACGTTGTAAACGGCGCCAGGCTGATGAAGTCTGTGCACGTGTTTAACAAGAGAATAAAGGATATAGAGGCGGCAAAAGCGAGGGGCGACTACGAGGAGGAGCGCCGCATCATCGCGGAAGCTACGGGAATATGGGTAAACAACGTAATTAAGCTCCTGGACATGCACATCAACATTCAGGGCAGGGAAAACATTCCGGAAGGCCCGTGCGTGTTTTTCTCCAATCATCAGAGCTACGCTGACATTCCCACATTTTTCAAAGCCTGCGAGGGCAAGCAGATAGGCTTCATCGCCAAGGATAATCTTGCAAAGGCACCTTACTTCGGCAAATGGATAAGAAATATCCGGGGCATTTTCATCACCCGCGGCGATACCAGGGAGTCTCTGAAATCTTTCAAAACCGGTGTCGAATACCTGAAAGACGGCTTCTCACTGGTAATCTTCCCCGAAGGTACCAGGAGCCAGGGAGGCCCTATGCGGGAGTTCAAAGCCGGCAGCTTCAAGCTGGCGACCAAGGCAAAGGTTCCGGTAGTTCCCGTTACAATAAACGGCTCCTATCACCTGGTAGAAGAAACCGGCATCATCACCAAAGGCGTTCACATCGACATCGTAATCCATCCGGCCATTCCGACTGCCGGTATGGAACGCTCTGAAATGGCAAAACTTCACGAAACGGTGGAAGCGACCGTCCGCAATACCCTGGAAGAGCTCCAGAAGCACGACGATCAGCCCGACCTTCGTCCCGATAAGCGCGCAAAATCAAGTAAATAGCTTTCAACATTTTCGAATTCAATTCCGTTCTCTGTCGCAGGTTCACCCCGATAGAGGACGGTTTTTTTAGTGATACGGCCGTATCTGTGCTCCGTAAGAGCGCACTTTTCCCTATCGATTAGATGTCTGTACTGCTCAGGAAATATCCTGTCGCTATGCTTTATCTCGAAGATTTCACAAGTTGCATTATCAGAATCGGCGACCACCATATCGAACTCGCCTACAGGAAACTGCAGTACGAATACATCTTTATCGGGATTTGCAAGTTTTGTCTCAAGAAGAACGATATCCTCCATCATTCTGCCCTTTATCTCGCTCAAAATCCGCTGCTGCACACAATTTCTCTCCGGAAGCGACAGAGCTTTAAACGTTTCATCGAGAAGCAGGCTTTTGATAAGTGCACCTGCCTGAGCGTATCTTATGCCTGGCTGTGAAATTATCGTACGTATTCCCGTTCTGCTCACATCAGGAAGGTAGCGCAACTCAATTTCTCCAATCATATCCAGAAGCTTCAGACACTCTCTGATTTCTGTCACATGACTCTCATCTATCTCCACCGCCTGCTCCGGCTTATTCCTTATGGCCAGAAGCTCTCTCAGATTTTCCGTCACTTCCGAAACATTTATCCTGTCCAGTACGTCCGTAGGGTTCTCTCTGTCACGTCTCAGGTTTCCCGCTGAAACGGCAAGATCAGACGAACGGAAATCTCGGGTAAGCACTTCCACAGTAAAGCGGTGGTTCATGTCCTCCACGACTCTGTTTATTGCACCTGTAAGTTCATCCTTTTCATATAAATCCCTCAGACTTCTGAAATGTCCTCCGTGCTGGTAATGTCTCAGAGAATGCTGGATATTTTCCGCTATGGCTGTATCAACATATTCATCGGTCTTCTCTTTCGTTGAAAAAGTTGACGACTCATTATAGTGAATTCCACCAAGACTCATAGTTCCGCCGTAGCGTATGTATTCGTCTATGCCGTGAACACCTAAAACCGCATCAAATTCCCTGTACGGGATAAACGTCGTGTGAGCAAGAACACACCTGTCGTAAAGCTGTTCGTCCTCTGCAAATACGAATCCCAGGGAGTCCGTCCCGGAAAGTATTATCTTCATTCCTCCTGCGGCAAATATATCGGAAAGCAGTGCAGCCCCTTCTATAAAATCTTCTATCACCGTAACTTCATCGATAAAAACGTATCTGAATCCGTTCCGTTCCAAAATCCTCAGATCGTGGTTTAGATCGGCCATGGTATCCCGGGGCATAACCTGAATAAACGCCGTGTGTCCAAGTTCCTCATCCGTCATATCATTAAAAATCTGGCGTATGAGAGTTGTTTTTCCCGTTCTGCGAAGCCCGTACAGGATAAACACTTTGTCTGAACCATCTCCGTAAACGTAATCGCGAAGCTTCCCGAAACATTCACGTTTCTTATACCCCTCAACTATGGCTGCAAGTTTTCTCAGTTCGCTTCCTATGCGCACATTGAGGGAAAACGCGCTTAATGGCATGGAAGGGGTGTAAGGTGTCGAAACGTCTGAAACATATGATGGGACAAAGGGTGCCTCTTCAACAAAGTATGAAACCTTCGACAACTGACTTTCCAGCTCTTTGATTTCAGACTGCAATGACTTTCTGTAGTTTATAAGCTGCCTCAGATGCTCAACTTCATCTGCGGGAATGTATTTTTCTTTCCTCTTTCCTTCTACAGAAAAGCGATGATAGAAATATATCCTGCCGTTTACCTTTTTCTTTGTTATAGAGCCAGATGGCAGATTCGCAATCTGTGCTTTCAACTCCTCTATCCTGTTTATTGCTTCCATCCGATTCATGGTCTATCTCCTTTTATACCCATATATTATACCCCTTATATAAATAAATCGAGGGGTATAATAGCTTTTGTTATAAGATTCTTCTCTTATACAAAATGGAAAGTTTACTTGACATTTTGTAAGCCGGTGATATAATGAAGCCATGGAAAGCAAACTTTCCATCAAGGAGGCTGATTTGCATGAAAAACCGATTAGAGGAGCTGCGAAGGCAGCGGGGAATCAAGCAGGAGGATCTTGCCCGGGATTTGAAGGTTTCCAGACAGACCATAGGATCCCTTGAAAACGGCAGATACAACCCATCCATTCTGCTGGCGTTTAAAATTGCAAGGTATTTTGGCACTACCATAGAGGATATTTTCATTTACGACGAGGAGGAAGAGAAATGAAAAGGATATCTAAAGCGGCTTCGACTCTGATTACAGTTTTGGGACTTGCCGCAATGCTCGGCGGAATTCTTGTGTACGGTTTAAGTTCAAAAGAGATAATAGAGCTTTCCCATCCGGGTTTTGTCGCCCTCATCGCATCAGTTCTCGGAATAGGGCTCATAACATGCGGCGTCTGCGACCTGCTCGTGAGAAAGCGTACGGAAGAAGAGCTGGAACTTGAAATTGAAATGAACGATGAGCGCAATATCGCACTGAGCAACGCCGCCATGGCCAGCGGATTCAAGGTTTTAAGCGTTGTGCTAGCAGCTGTTGTCGTTATTCTCGCATACGCCGGTCAGCTCAGTGCCGTTTCATGTCTCATAATTATCGGCGCATATTTTGTCGGACAGATAGCGTTCATCGCTAAGCTCTGGTATCTGCACAAGACCATGTGATGGCGGCAGTCTCCGAGCTCGTCAGGCGTCGGCAGGTGGCGGGGGTAACGCAAAGGGCTCGCGAAGGTAGTAGATAACACGCATAGCTGCGAGGAGCCGGTGACAAATACGTCAAATGTCTCCACTTTTGTCACCATAACTCTTACGTGACTCCTTACTTTGGCTGATTACAAGACAAAATGGTGACATATGAACAGCATCTCCTCAAATATGTCACCATCTGGCGTCGTATGTTCCCGTATATGCCGGCTTATGGTGACAATGGTGACATACCGGCTCGAATCACGCCTATTTGTCACCGCTGCACCTTCTTCGGTGTAACATCCTCAGCGAGCTGCCTCGCCTTCTCAAACGTCACCGCTTTTCAATGCCATCTTTCACCACCCAGCTCGCTACCCCAATACCGCCTCGCTTCCAATCCTAGTCGTCTCTCTCCACTTCCCATTTGATGATTACGCCGGAAGAGGCGTTGATTTCAAAGTCGTATTCGTATCCCTTATAATACGCTTCGCCTTCGTACTGGTAGATTCCATCGTCTCTGTCAAGTTCCAGCTCCTTGATGAAGGCGCTGCTGTTGCCGATCTTTGCGAGGACGATGCTCTTTGCCTTATCTGCGGAAATCAGCTGTGAAGTCGATTGACTGCCGGACTGGGAGCTTCCGCCGGAAGGCTTCTGAGTGGATGTTGAAGGTTTCTGGACTGTCTGCTGAGAGCTGCTCGACTGGCTGCTTCCCGATGAGCCCTGGGCGGAACTGCTGCCCGCGGAGCTCTGGGAACTGCCCTGAGAGCCGGACTGGCTACCAGACGTTGCATTGCTTTCGGTCTTTCCGCCTGAGGCTGAACTGTTTGCATCATCCTTTGACGAGTTTTCATCTTTTGCCCCGTTATCGCCTGCAGTCTGGGCATTTCCCGATGCGCTTCCGCTTGAAGGTATTACCACCGGCGATCCGTAGCGTATGGTATAGCCAACGATTGCGCCCGTTTCAGCGTTTACTTCAGCGCTTCCGTAAAAGTCGTTTGCCGTGAACTCCACGTCGTAGAAAATCCCGTCGTCATCCTTTTCCTGGTAGACTTTTGCGCTCACGATGCCTGAAATTTCATCTTTTACAGCCGCTTCGGCCTGTGCTGCCGTAAGTTTTGCGGAGGCTCCGCCGTAATCCCTGTCGCTGTCCATGGATATTCCGACTATGGTTCCCGTCTCCCTGCTGATGTCTACTTCGTACTCCCTTCCAAGGCCGTTGTCCCTGTAGGTGACTTCGTAAACCTTGCCGTCTCTTTCCGTTTTGATGTATTCGGCTCCCTGAGGAACATAGCCCGCCGCGGCGTTTTCCGCATCAGCCCTGGATATGCCGCTGGTCATGATGAAGATTGCCGTAATCGCTATTGCCGCGATAATTATCGCCGATACTGTGATTAAAACTGTTCTCTTAGTTATCATATCTTTTCCTCCCTCTGAAATTTCTATATATGGTTTTCCGACTTTCGATGGTGCCATAATATATGACTAAAATGAAAATAAAATGAAAGTTTTAATGGATTTTTAATTTTTTTAGTTTATGATAGAAAACAGGAAAGGAAGATGAAAAATGAAGCTTTTGATAGTAGAAGACGAAGTTCGCCTGTGCACAACCACGGCAAAATACCTGACAAAACAGGGCTACACCGTTGACACGTGTCACAACGGTCTTGACGCTCTCGATTACATGGAAGGAACGGAATACGACGCCGTGATTCTTGATATAATGCTTCCCGGCCTTGACGGAATTTCCGTGCTCAGGAAGATGCGGGCCTCGGGGAATAACACTCACGTCCTTCTTCTTACTGCAAAGAGTGCAGTTGAGGACAAAGTCGCCGGCCTTGATACAGGCGCCGACGACTATCTCACAAAACCTTTTTCCCTTGAAGAACTTGCAGCTAGAATCCGCGTACTTATCAGAAGGCAGAACGGAGACAGAGCTGACAACACTCTGACCGTAGGCCCACTGACTCTAGATACGGGAACAAAGCTTGCGTACCGGGAGGGCAGGGAAATCAGGCTCACCGCCAAGGAGTACTCCATTCTCGAATATCTGATGCATAATCAGGGTATGGTTCTGTCCCGCGAAAAGATAGAGCAGCACATCTGGAACTACGATTACGAGGGAAGCAGCAACGTAATAGACGTATATATAAGGAATCTGAGAATGAAAGTGGACGCAGACTTTGAGCCTAAACTCATTCAGACGGTTCGCGGACTGGGGTACGTGATAAAATGAGAAAATGGACTATCGGAAAAAAGATAACCCTCTACTATGCGGCAGTTCTCATAATATTTACGGCGGCCTTCTTTGCAGCGATATATTTTTCCGCCGTCAACCAGATTAAGGAGACGGCGAGGACAACTCTCGCCTCGGCGGTAGATGACGGTTTTGGCCACATCGTGTACGACGAAGGGCTGATTCAGATAGACGAAGACTTCCAGACAAATTTCAGAGGCGTCGCCCTCATAGTCTACGATGAAACCGGCGTCAGGATAAAAGGCAGCGAGCCGGAAGGTTTCCCTGTGTACACACCTCTGAAGTCGGGAGAATATCACCAGATCGAAACAGGAAGTGAAAACTGGATGATATACGATACTCTGAAGGTCTACGATAACGGAAGCGGCATATGGATAAGGGGAATCTATACCCTTGATTCGGGGTTTGCCTCCCTTGGCGCCATAGCCATCACGGTGATGCTGGCAATTCCTGGCCTTGTGATAATCGCCATCATCGCAGGAGGTCTCATAGCCAGAAAATCCATGAAGCCGGTTGCGGAAATTACGGAAGCGGCAGGCAGAATAAACAACGGCCACGACCTGTCTCAGAGGCTTCCAGTAGGGCAGAGTAAAGATGAGCTCTACCGGCTCGCCGAAACTCTCAACGCCATGATAGACAGGTTGGAAACCGCATTTAAATCGGAGGCGGAATTCACCTCCGACGTTTCCCACGAGCTGAAGACGCCGGTATCGGTGATTCTCGCGGAGTGCGAATATGCCCTTGCGGCCGCCGACACCGAGGAGGAATACAAAGAGGCACTTTCCGCCATACAGAATCAGTGTCGCCGCATGAACTCCCTTATCACCCAGCTCCTTCAGGTTTCACGGACGATCAACACGGGCAAGGTCATAGAAAAGCACGATTTCAGCCTGTCAGACCTCTGCGAAAGCGTCACCGGCGAGCTTAAGGCCGTTGCCGAAGGCCGCGGCGTCAGCCTTTCCGCGGACGTTCAGCCCGACATATCGTTTAACGGCGATGAGACTCTTATCATGCGTATGCTGATAAATCTTCTGTCAAACGGCATAAAGTACAGCGACCCGTCAAAGGCTGAATCGCAGGTGAAGCTCCGTCTTTATTCCGTCGGCAGCACGACAGCCGGCAGCGGCCCATCTTCAGGTGACGGCGCTGCGATTATAGAGGTAAGGGATAACGGCATAGGCATTTCTGATGCCGATCTTCCTCACGTCTTCGACCGCTTCTACAAAGCCGACAAATCCAGAACCCGCGATTCAGACGGTTCTTCTGACTCTGCCGTAGCGGACAGCTTCGGTCTCGGACTTTCCATGGTGAAGTGGATAGCCGAAGCCCACGGCGGCAGCGTAAGAGCAGAAAGCAGAAAAGGAGAGGGCAGCGTGTTTACCGTGGAGCTGCCAATAAATTAACTCCGAAATCCGACATAAAGACTTGAATTTACTCTTGACTGCGATATATCGCAGTGCTATATTTTAATTACATCGAAGTGCGATGCATAGCAGTGCTGATGAAATTGAGGTGGTGAAATGGACGGTCACATCAGAAAAGTATACGTTCCCATGACCGAGACAGGCTTTTATATCCTTCTCTGCCTGAGAAAGGAAGCTCATGGGTACGGTATAGTGAAAAAAACGGAAGAGCTGACCGGGGGAGAAATCCTACTGAGCCCGGGTACTCTCTATGGAAGTCTTTCCAAGATGGAAAAGGACGGGCTTATCAGGTTTGTCAGAGAAGAGGAAAAGCGCAAGGTTTATGTCATTACAGAACTGGGACTGCAGGTTCTGGAACTGGAGATGAAGCGTATCAGGCGGCTGTACTGCAGCATGATGGAGGCAACTGAAGATGAAAGATACTAAGACTGAAATCAGATTTTTTTCCGTTCCTCAGTGGAAAAAGGAGGAGCAGTATTTAAGAGACCGTCACAACGACGGCTGGGAATTTACCGGCGTAGGTTTTCCCGGAGTCTATCACTTCAGAAAATGTGAACCGAAAGACGTGGTATACCAACTCGACTACAATGAAGACAGCGTTCGTAGCAGAGACGAGTATATACAGATGTTTTCAGACTGCGGCTGGGAATACATACAGAATTACGTGGGCTACAGCTATTTCCGAAAGCCCGTATCGGAAATGAAGGTAAGCGAAGAAGCAATATTCTGCGATGATGCTTCCCGGCTCGAAATGATAAAACGGGTTTTCGAAGGACGCATGGTTCCGCTTCTGTTAGTCTTCTTTATGGTAATCATACCTCAGATTTTTATGCAGGCTGAAGAAGGCTCATCAGGCGGGCGGGGTGTTCTCATTTTGTTTATAGTGCTTTTCGCATTGTACCTCGCCATTTTTATCTCCTTTGCCGTGCCGTTCATAAAATACTACAGATCGGTCCATAGAGATTAAGTTGAATTTTGTCCTCTGATATTTACTTTTTCAAACCGATGTAGTATAAGTAAGATGTGTATAATCAAGCGCGATGTGAAAAGGAGGATTTTATGAAATACGAAATCAAAGGCGGCGCTTTTCCTATCGTAATATGCACTCTGGAAAGCGGAGAGAAGATGATTACAGAAAAGGGCTCCATGGTATGGATGAGTCCTAACATGGCGATGGAGACCACAGGCGGCGGACTGGGCAAAATGTTCTCAAAGGCGTTTTCCGGAGAATCCATGTTCCAGAACATATATACAGCTAACGGCGACGGCATGATTGCCTTCGGCTCCAGCTTTCCGGGAAGGATTATTCCTATGGAAATCTCTCCGGGAAAGGAGTTTATCGTTCAGAAGAGCGGATTTCTCGCATCGGAAGCGGGAGTCGACCTTTCAATCCACTTCAATAAAAAGGCAGGTGCAGGATTATTTGGCGGTGAAGGGTTCATAATGCAGAAACTTTCCGGAAACGGAACGGCCTTCGTGGAGGTTGACGGAGACCTTGTGGAATACGAGCTTAAACCGGGTCAGGAAATCATCGTCGACACCGGAAATGTTCTCGGATTTGAGAGCACCGTATCCATCGACATTCAGCAGGTAAAGGGAGTCAAGAATATAATGTTCGGCGGAGAAGGCCTCTTCAACACAAAACTTACAGGCCCGGGTAGAGTATGGCTTCAGACCATGCCAATTTCAGGAGTTGCGCAGGCTCTGATTCCGTTCATCCCTACAGGCAACAGGTAATATGAAAGCTTCGAGAAAAAATCTTCTTCTCTTTCTGATACCTGCCGTCATATGCTTTGTAATCGGTGTTATAATGCTGATTGCCAGCTACGGGCTTACAGAATCAGTAAAATCACTGTTTCCCCAAAACACCGGAGACGAAATCGGAGATGTTGACGGGTACGCAACGCTTGCCGGACTGTTTGGCGCCGGTTTCATCGGTCTTGCAGGACTGGCTCTCTACATAGGCGGAATCATCCTGGTTCCTTATGCCGGTCTGGTTATAGCAATTACGGTGATTGCCAGACTCATATATAAGAAAACTCCCCACCGCATTCTGGCATACAGAATCGTAATGGGAATAGATTTTGCCGTGCTGATATTGCCGCCCGTTTTCATTCTTGCAGTTTCGCTTACCGATGGGACGTTCGTTTTATTTGCGCTGTTTTACCTTGCGGTTGCGGCTGCAATGGTCATCGCAGGATGCAGGTGGACGTATACGGATAGAATCTTAAATTGAAAAAGTGAGGCGCTCGTCCTCACTTTTCTTATCTTTCAGGATTCTTTTTTTCTTATAGCTGCCGCGACAGCCGCTGCCCC
The DNA here is from genome assembly GCA_949292945.1 of uncultured Bacillota bacterium. Lineage (GTDB taxonomy): Bacteria > Bacillota > Clostridia > Peptostreptococcales > Anaerovoracaceae > Avanaerovorax. The sequence continues at coordinate 121,565 of CASFAX010000002.1, forward strand.
GAGCGCAGCGAGCAGGATAGCGCTTACGTAAAATCCGGCAAAAGCCGTCTGAAAGCTGTAACCTATGTCAAAACCGACTGCCGGAGTGTACCATCTGAGAAACTCGAATATCTCCCCGGCGAAGGCCAGCGCCGCGCCCGCCAGAACGAATCCGACTCCGCTTCTCTTTAACGCACCTAAAACCATAAGCGCCGCACCTACCAGAACAGCAGGGTTTTCCACGAGAAGGCTTATGCCGCGCCTTCCGTCTATGGCTGCGTCGTTACCGAACCAGAACATGAACATGCTCGCAAAATATCCTATGATGAGGATAACATAAATCTTTCTCTCCCTTGTCATATCCGTACCGCCTTTCAATGATGAACATATAGTTTCCCTGTTTTCCTGAATTATATCACAATATTGTGCGAAAAAGATGATTTTATCAAATATTACACTGTTGTTTCATAAACTTATAATATTCGAGAGAATGCTGCAATGGATAAGAAATGTCAGAAATGAGTCACCATGCTCGGATTTTTCTATTTACGATTTTTTATGCTATTTTATTATTCTTTTGCTATGATAGCTCATCGTTACTTTTGTCCATTCCGCAGTCGTAGGCCTCTTCGATTAAGGCTTTGTCGTTCATCACTGCATCGTAAAAGCGGTAGCCTCCCGCAAAATTGTACGCTTCGTAGCCGTCAGCCTCCAGAATCCGGCAGGCAATATAGCTGCGCAGACCGCTTTGGCACATCACATACACAGGCTTTCCCTTTTCAATCTCACTTATCCTCTCCCTGATCTCGTCCAAAGGTATATTGTGGAAACCTTCAACATGTCCGTCCGCATATTCCTCAGGCGTTCTTGCATCCAGCAAGGTTATGCTGCCGTCCTTTGGAAGGCTTTCAAAATCTTTCAGGTGCCACTGCTTCAAAAGCCCCTTTGAAATGTTCTCTATCATAAAACCTGCCATATTCACAGGGTCCTTGGCGGAAGAATAAGGGGGTGCATACGCAAGGTCTAAATCCTTCAGCTCCGTAGCCTTCATTCCCGCATGGATAGCGGTAGCAAGCACGTCGATACGTTTATCCACTCCTTCATATCCCACTATCTGCGCGCCCAGCAGCCGGTATGTTTTCTTTTCAAATACAACCTTCATGGTCATCAGTCTGCCGCCGGGATAATAACCTGCGTGGCTCATAGGGGAAAGAATCACGGTATCCGCGTCTATGCCGGAACTTATTGCGGCTTTTTCGCTTAACCCCGTGGCAGCGGCTGTCATGTCAAAGACCTTTATTACGGAACTTCCCTGGCTTCCCATGTACCTGCTGTCACCGCCGCAGATATTGTCCGCTATTATCCTGCCCTGTTTGTTGGCGGGACCTGCAAGAGATATGAGTGTGTCGCTTCCTGTAACGAAGTGCTTGACCTGAACTGCATCGCCTGCGGCATATATGTCAGGTACAGATGTTTCCATTCTGTCGTTTACTACGATGCTGCCTTTGATTCCAAGCTCCAGCCCTGATTCCTTTGCAAGAGACGTATCAGGGGTTACGCCGATAGCCAGCACCACCATATCGCCATGAATCGGTTCACCTGCTGAAGTGAGAACTTCAACGCCGCCGTCTCTCTCCTTAAAGCCCTGAACCGCGTGCCCCAGAACCAACTTCACGCCGTTGTTTCTCATTTCGCTGTGTATCATCGAAGCCATGTCCGCGTCAAAAGGCGTCATGAGCTGCTTCGGTTTCTGAACTATTGTCACGTCCATTCCCAGCTCCCGCAGATTCTCGGCGAGCTCCAGACCTATAAATCCGCCGCCTGCCAGAACAGCCGACTTTGGATGATTTTCGTCGATGTATTTCTTAACATTCTCTCCAAGTTCCGTTTCAAGGTATGCCAGAGCTGTCTTTACCATTTGCTCTTGACCATCTTCACGATCAAGTGCGTAGGAAACAACTTCGGCCGACAGGGTCTCATTTTCCGGTGTCTCTGTCACACTGTCCGGTTTAAATGTAGTTGCGCACTGATAGAGGAACATAGCGGCCTGGAGATTGGAGACGGCGTCATAGGGGCCAAACAAATTTGGGCCGTCTTTTTCGGGTTTATAGCCGCTGACAACGCCGCGGGTGGTGAAGAAGGTGATAGCCGCTTTCTCATCTTTATCGCAGGCATCAATGTCAGCATATGCAATATCTTCATCTGTTGCCGTGAGGGGGCTGTCCTTGTACTGCTCATAGGCCGCCATGAGCATCTCCAGCCGGGTGGCGGCGGTGGGAAGTTTCGCAAAGTCAGCGGGTGTTGTATATTCGCCTGTCGCTGTGCCAGTGCATCTGCCAATGAGTACGTTCAAGGCACCCACAGTCATTTTGCCATCGGGGTTAAATTTAACGGTGTCGTTCTCTTTTTCACCGGTGATAATTCCAGCGGCTGCCATGGCCGCCACAGCCGGACCGTAGTAGTCGTTGAAATTCACATCAGGAAAGGTAATTGAAGATGCGTTTACCTGCTTACTGCCGGTGAGTTTCCAGAAGATCACCGCCGCGTCCGCCCGGGTCACTTCGCCGTCGGGGTCGAATTGTATATTTTCGCCGTCTTTGATGCCGGCAACGAAACATACTTTTTCGTTTGTCGGGTTTTCGCCTTTGATTTGGAAAGCCACGTCTTTGATGGCATCGGCGTGTGCTTCTCCGCGGAAAACAATCAGCTTGACCCCGTGGCGTTCGACGGCATGGGCAATCAGCTCTTTCTTTATCTGTTGTACCTTTTCTTTGACATAGTCGCCCACCTGTTTCTTCAATTCGGCATTTTCCTCGATGGCTTTCCGGATGGTTTGTGACAGGTTCGGCACATTGTTGAACATGGCCCGCAGTTCGCGTAATGAGTCTTGCAGCATAAATGTATAGTTCTCCGAGGCTTCGGCGGTAACCGCTTCGATGCGTCGGATGCCTGCGGCTACGGAACTTTCTGCAATGACCCGGAGCGAACCGATGCGGCCGGTCGAAGGAATGTGCGTACCTCCGCACAATTCGATGGACTGGCCATATTTGACAACACGCACTTTGTCACCATATTTTTCCCCGAACAGTGCCATGGCACCGAGCGCTTTGGCCTCTTCAATCGGCATTTCCCGGTGTTCTTCCAGCGGATAGTCGGCACGGATTTTTTCGGCCACTAATTTCTCTACCTTGCGGATTTCTTCGTCGCTTACCTTCTGGAAGTGCGAGAAGTCGAACCGCAGGGAGTTGGGAGAGACATAAGAACCCTTCTGTTCGACATGCGTTCCTAATACTTCCCGAAGCGATTCGTGGAGCAGGTGGGTAGCTGTGTGGTTGCATTCGCATTGGATGCGTTTTTTTACATCAATTTCAGCAGTGAATGTGCCTGTTACGTCTTTGGGAAGGCGAGTGGAGAAATGAACCGGGAGGTTGTTCTCTCGTTTGGTGTCGATGATTTCGATGGTCTCGTCTTCTGTTTTCAGCCAGCCGGTATCGCCTACTTGTCCACCCATTTCGGCATAAAAAGGTGTTTGGTCGAGTACAAGCTGATAGAATACTTTGTTTTTTTGTTTGATTTGCCGGTAACGCAGAATCTCAGCGTCGCAGCTGAAGAGGTCGTATCCGACGAATTTCGGTTCGCCTTCCTTCAGAATGACCCAGTCGCCCGTTTCGACGGCAGCCGCGTTGCGGGCACGTTCTTTTTGTTTCTGCATTTCGATGTTGAACTCGTCGATGTCGGCTTCCATGCCGTTTTCGCGTAAAATCAACTCGGTCAAGTCCAACGGGAAACCGTAGGTGTCATAAAGCGTAAAAGCATCGACACCGCTGATTTTGTTTTTCCCTGCCGCTTTCGTCTCTTCCATTTTCTTGTCGAGCAGGCGGATACCGGTTTCCAGTGTGCGCAGGAATGATTCTTCTTCTTCTTTGATAACTTTCTCAATTAATGTCCGCTGGGCAATCAATTCCGGATACGCAT